>DTXA01000574.1 GCA_012962735.1 Candidatus Latescibacterota bacterium | reverse complement strand
TTCGATCCATTCTTCACCACCAAGAAGGAGGGCACAGGATTGGGGCTGTCGGTCGTATACGGGATCGTCAAACAGCATAAGGGTTGGATCAACGTAGAAAGTTCCCCCGGGCTTGGCTCGACCTTCAGGGTATATCTGCCGGCGGCCTTAAGCGCGCCCGAGGAGGAGGGAGAGGAGATACTTCCGGAGGCGCTCAGGGGCAATGGGGAGCGGGTCCTGGTGGTGGAAGATGAAAGGCCGGTGCGGGATTTCATCGAAAAGGCCCTATCCGAGAGCGGATATGTGGTTTCGGTGGCTACGAACGCGAAAGAAGCCATAGAGATATTTAAGAGGAAGAAAGGGAAGTTCGATCTGGTCTTCACCGATGTGGTACTGCCGGACGAAAGGGGGCCTAAATTAGTACAGCAGCTCCTCGCCCTCCAGCCCGGGATGGGCGTCCTATTTACGAGTGGATATACCAACGAGAAATCCGATTGGCTTGTCATCCGGGAAAAAGGATATCCATATATCCAAAAGCCCTATACCTTGGCCGATCTACTGAGGGCGGTAAGAGAGGCCCTCCATATCTCCAGGAAATGATCGTTCGCTGCGCAGTTCCTATCCCACCAGAGCTATCTGCAAGTCCATCACGTTGGTCCCGGTAGGGCCGGTGACCCACAGATCCCCCAGGACCCGAAAGAAATTGTACGAATCGTTCTCCCGAAGGTAGGCTTCAGGCTCCAGACCCAGGGCTTGGGCCCGTTTCAGCGTCTCCCCGTCCACGAACGCACCGGCTGCGTCTGTAGGCCCGTCCGTTCCATCGGTTCCAGCGCTCAAGGCCACCACCCCCTCCAAGCCTGTTAGCTCCCGAACCATGGCCAAGGCCAGCTCCTGGTTCCTCCCCCCTTCTCCCTTACCACGCACCGTCACAGTTGTTTCCCCTCCCGAAAGCAGGCAGGCAGGCGGCCGAACCGGGTTCCCGCTGGCCCGCACCTCCCGGACGACAGCGGCTAAGAACTTGGCCACCTCCCTGGCTTCCCCCTGAAGCATGCTGGTCAAAAGTAACGTCCGGTACCCCCTGCGCTCGGCCTCGGAACGGGCCGCGTCCAAGGCCCTACGGTTGTTCCCCACCAAGATGTTCTCGCACCGAGAGAACGTCGGGTCCCCTGGCTTTGGGGTCTCCGACACCTCCCCCCTCGCACCCCACTCCAGTCGGAACCGGACCGTCTCCGGAAGGTATCTCCAGATGTCGTACTTCCGGGCTATGGTTACGCAGTCCCCGAAGGTGGTGGGATCCGGAACCGTGGGGCCCGAGGCTATGACCTCGAGGGAGTCCCCCACCACGTCGGAGAGGATAAGGGATATCACCCGGGCGGGATGGGCGGCCTTGGCCAGTTGCCCTCCCTTAATGCGGGAAAGGTGCTTGCGCAGGGCGTTGATCTCTTCTACCCGGGCCCCACAGCAGAGGAGAAGTTCTGTGGTCCTCTGCTTCTCTTCCAAGGTGACCCCTTCGGCCGGAAGGGGCGTCAGGGCCGACCCTCCCCCGGAGATCAGGCAGAGAACTAAGTCTTCCTCCCCGGCCCCTCGGGCTATCTCCAGGAGCTCCCCAGCAGCCCTGATCCCGGCTTCGTCTGGGATAGGGTGCCCGGCCTCGTGGACCTTTATCCATCCGAGTTTCCCCCCATGGCCGTACTTGGTCACCACCGCACCGCCCGCTATACGGCCGGCTAAGACCTCCTCCACAGCCCGGGCCATCGGGACGGAGGCCTTTCCCATCCCCACCACGAAGACCCAGCCCTCCGGGAGGTCCAACCCCTCTAATGCCCCCCGCACGCATCGGTACGGGTCCGCCGCCTCCAAGGCGGCCCGGAATATGGCCTCCGCGTCTCTGCGAAGTCGCCCTTCCCTCATTATATCTCCAAAGAAGTCCTATAATATACCCGCAGGACACCGGTACAATAGGTTATACCGGGGCTGGCTGACCGATATGGGTCGGGCTCCGAGCTCCCAGAGCGGAATGCCAACATAAGCAGGTTCGTGATGAGAGATGGATCACCGGGACCAGCGCTTACGATATATACCTTCCCCCTGCCCTCAAGATCTCCTCACCCGGGATTCTATCTCTGCAAGCCTTTCCTCCGAATCCACCACCCCTATCTCCAGATGGAACCTTCTACGCTCCATAGGATTCAAAAAAAGGAGTTCCCCACGCTTCTTGGCCTCGGCCCTACCCTCGACCCAGCAGTTGGCCGGCTCCAGTCCCACCACGTAAGTTCCCTCCCCCATCATCTTCCACTCCACGAACTTGTCCAACTGTTCTCTATGGTACCGCACGTACACCCCTAAGGGGCGCCCCTCCACATCTTGGTTCACTAAGGCCACGGTCACGTACCCGTCCTGGCCCTCAGCCATATCGTGGTAGAACACCTGCTCCTTGAACCCGGACGCGGGGGACTGGAACTTATTCCACTCCGAAAGGCCCTTTGCGGCCTCCTCGTCCCTCGGACGGACGGAGCGCGATGGGGCGATAAGCCGGCTTCCTTCGTCCACCACTGGATACCCTACGTTAATGTGATACAGAATCATAAATGGGGAAGGTTCGAACCCAAGGTTCACGACTTCGTCCTCCACGAAAAACCGGCTCTCCCCCAGCCGGGCCCAGACCCTCCGAGAAAGCTCCAGGTTCTCCCCGAACACCATCGCCTCCCGGACTTTCCCCTGGGCCCACATCCTGTATACCCGCCCCTCCCATTCCCCGTCCACCCACGTGCCCCGGGCTGGGATGTGGGATATACGACCGTGCAGGCCCAGGGACTTCCCCTCGTCCTCGCAGGGCTCGCCCAGATAGGTCAGCCCGCAGGTCGTCAACATCCCACCTCCGAAGGTCCTCAACCACCCAAGCCCCTCGGGCTCGAAGAAAGAGGGCGCGGCGAAGCCGGTGGGAGAGACCCAGGCCAACGGATATCCCTTATACCTAACTTCGGCCACGTCCATCGCCCGGTCCAACAGCACCGTGAACTCCAATCCAGTCCCAGTCCGGAACTCGGCAGCTCGCACCCCCCGCTCTGTCCCATCGCCCAGCACTACTTCCCGAACCCCCCCTACCTGCCAGATGTCCCCTACCCGGCGCATCAGCTCCCGGCGGTCCAGGTTCCTACCGAACAGCACTGGCATCTGCTCCTCCTCCGCAAAGATAGCCCCAAAAGGCCATACGCCCCTACTTTGGGGCTATAAGGACCTCAGCCCCAGGACGTCCCCCATATCGTACAGCCCGGGCTCAGCTCCCACCACGAACCGTACCGCCCTCAGCGCCCCCTGGGCGAAGGCCTCCCGGCTGGAGGCTCGGTGTACAAGCTCGACCCTCTCCCCCATCCCGCCGAACAGCACGATGTGCTCCCCCACGATGTCCCCTGCCCGGATCGCATGGACCCCGATCTCCTCCGGCCTTCGCTCTCCCACCATCCCTTCCCTGCCGTACACCGCGGCCTGCTCCCAGTCCCTCCCCAACCCCTTCGCCACCGCTTGGGCCAGTCGCTTGGCCGTGCCGCTAGGGGCGTCCTTCTTGAAGCGGTGGTGGGCCTCCACGATCTCCACGTCGTACCCGGGACCCAAGATACGGGCCACCTCCTCGGCTATTCGGAAAAGCACGTTCACCCCCACGCTGAAGTTGGGGGAGAAAACACAGGGGATGGGGGTCACCGCATCCCGAAAGGCCTCTAATTGCTCCTGAGAAAGCCCCGTAGTTCCCACCACCATAGCCCTACCCCGCTCCCCGCATATCCGGGCGGCCTCCACCGTGGCCTCGGGGGTCGTGAAGTTCACCACCACCTCGCCGGCCTTCACTACATCCCTCAGGTTGTCCCCCACTTCCACTCCCGCCTTCCCCACCCCCAGGACCTCCCCGACGTCTCGGCCCACTGCCGGATGTCCGGGACGCTCGGTGGCCCCGGCCAGCTTCAGGTCCTCTGCCTCTAAGACCAACCTTGCTATACAGCTCCCCATCCTACCCGCCGCTCCCTGCACGATAACCTGGATCATATCCCCTCCTAATAGGCCTCGTAATACAATCCTTCCCAGCACCCCTCGTCGTGCAGTCTCTCCCCCACGTCCACCCCGAAGAACTCCCCAACGGGCTCCAGAACCCAGGCGTTTTCCCTCCAAACCTTTCTGGCCGCCTCCAACACTACCTCGAGCCCCTTTCTGGTCATCTTCCCCAAGGGCCTCCGGCAAGGCCCAGAGGGTATACCCAAAATGCGCATCAGGGTTTTAATTGCCAAAGGGTTCCGGGCCCGACAGGTCACATGGCCGTACTGGGTGCTCTCCTGGGTCTTCACCGTAACTATCCCGAACAGGGGTTGTAGGGCGTCCCTGACCTTTTCCGCCTCCTCCACCCTCCCCTCCAGGACCAGGTCCGCCATCAGCTGCACCGCCTTGGGGGCCACGTTCGAGGCTACCGAGATCACCCCAGCTGCCCCTATGGCCGGGTCGGTCATCATGGGGAAGGTCTTATCGTCGTCCCCAGAGAGTATGACGAAGTCCTCTCCGCACAGCTCCCTGGTCCTCCTCATGTTCTCCAGATCCCCTGTGGCCTCCTTTACAGCCCGCACATTGGGGTGCTCCCTGTGGAGGATGGCCAGATCCTCGGGAAGCAACTGCGTCCCAGTGCGGCCCGGGATCACATACGGTATTACCGATATCTCAGGGAACCCCTCCGCTATGGGACCTATATACTCCCTCCTTATCTCTAACGAGCTCGGGCCGTTGTAGTACGGGTCCACCAAAAGCACCGCCTGCGCTCCGACCTTCGCGGCGTGCTCGGTGGCCCTGAGGGCCTCTGCCGTGGAATTGCTCCCCGTCCCCGCTATGGTCGTGCACCGGCCACCGGCAGCCTTGCACACCCTCTCTGTCACGAGGTCGTGCTCCTCCCAGGAGAGAGTGGGGCTCTCCCCGGTGGTCCCCACAGAGAGCACCCCTGAGACTCCCTGTGAGACCTGAAACTCCATCAGACGCTCTATCCCCTCGTAGTCCACCGAGCCGTCCTCTTTGAACGGGGTTACAAGCGCTGTGTAGCACCCTCGGAACATATCCCCTCCTCGGTTTACAGCCTCACGGTTGCATGTCTGGCCGCATGGCATTGCAGGTTCACCGCCACGGGAAGGGAAGCTATGTGGCAGGGCACGGCCTCTATGTGGACGTCTAAGGCCGTGACCTTCCCCCCAAACCCCTGCGGGCCGATCCCCAAGGCGTTGATCTCGGCCAAGAGCTCCTCCTCCATCTCCGCATAGAACGGGTCCGGATGCCGCTCCCCCACTGGCCTCAGGAGCGCCTCCTTGGCCAAGAGGGCGCACCTCTCGAACGTCCCTCCGATCCCTACCCCCACGATCACCGGGGGACAGGGTTTGGCCCCTGCTGTCCTGACCTGCTCCACCACAAAGGCCTTCACCTCCTCAATGCCTTCAGCGGGCGTCAACATCCGAACCCCGCTCATATTCTCGCTCCCAGCCCCCTTAGCCATAAGTGCGATCTCCAGGCCATCACCCGGTACTATCCTGTAGTGCACCACAGCCGGGGTATTGTCCCCGGTGTTCTCCCTCCTAAGGGGGTCCCGTACTGTAGACTTTCTCAGGTACCCCTCCCTGTACCCCCTCCTCACCCCCTCCTGGACCGCCTCCTCCAAGCTTCCCCCCGTCACATATACCTCCTGCCCCACCCGCACGAACACCACGGCCAGCCCCGTGTCCTGACAGATGGGGAACTCCCCCTCCATGGCTATCCGGGCGTTCCGTACCACCTGCTCTAAAGCCCACCGACCGGCATCCGAATTCTCTCGCTCCAGGGCCTCCTCGAGGGCCCTCATCACATCCTCCCCTAAACGATAGTTAGCCCGGACGCACAGCTCGGCCACGGCCTCCGAGATACGCTCAGCCCTTATCTCCCTCACCTTCCCCTCCCAACTGCTCTATGTACTCCTCCCCCACCAGGACCTCCCTCGGCCTTCCCCCCTCGACCGGAGGACCCACCACCCCGGCGGCCTCGAGCTGGTCCATCAGCCTTCCCGCCCTGGCGTATCCGATCTTCAACCTCCGCTGGAGGAAGGATGCCGATGCCTGCCCATGCAACACCACCAGCCGGACGGCCTTCCCGAAGAGAGGGTCCCAATCCCCGGCCTCCTGGGGCCCCTCCTCCGGGAACTCCAACTGGGGGAGCCTCGGCCCCTGTCCCTTCACCCATTTCACTATCCCCTCCACCTCCTCGTCCGAGATATAAGCCCCGTGCAGGCGGACGGGCTCCGGGGAACCTGGAGGCAAAAACAGCATGTCCCCCCTACCCAATAGCTTCTCCGCCCCGTGCCTGTCTAAGACCGTCCGGGAGTCCACCTTAGATGCCACCTGGAAGGCTATCCTGGACGGAAAGTTGGCCTTGATCACCCCGGTGATCACGTCAACACTGGGCCTCTGGGTGGCCACCACCAAATGGATTCCCACCGCTCGGGCCATCTGCGCGAGCCTCGCCAGGGAGTCCTCTATCTCGGGGCCGAGGACCAGCATAAGGTCTGCCAGCTCATCCACCACCACCACTATATAGGGCATCTGCTCCTCCCCAGAGGCCTTCCTGCGGAAGTCCGCTATGTGGCGGACGGTGTGCCTTGCCAGCACCTGATAGCGCCTCTCCATCTCCCCTACCGCCCACCTCAGGGCCTCGGCTGCCCTTCTGGGCTGGGTCAACACGGGGGTCAGCAGGTGGGGGATATCGTTATAGGGCGAAAGCTCCAACATCTTGGGGTCTATCATCAAAAACCGGACGTCGCGAGGTCCGGCCTTGAAAAGCACGCTCGCGATGATGGTGTTCAAGCAGGTGGACTTACCCGACCCCGTTGCCCCGGCTATCAGAAGGTGGGGCATCCGGGCCAGGTCCGCGCAAAATGGCTCCCCCGAGATGTCCACCCCCAGCCCCAGGGTCAGCGGCGAGGTCGGCGACCGAAAGGCCTCAGACTCCACAACCTCCCGGAAATACACCACCGAGGGCTTGGGGTTTGGGACCTCCACCCCTACTGTCCCGGTCCCCGGGATCGGAGCCTGAACCCTTATCCTGCTGGCCTTCATCCCCCTGGCCAGGTCGTCAGCCAAGGCCGCTATCCGGCTCACCTTCACCCCGGACCCGGGTTCCACCTCGTACAGGGTCACCACAGGCCCCGGGTGCGCCCTTACGACTTTACCCTCTATCCCGAAGTCGGCCAGAAGTTCCTCTATGCGCCTGGCCCCCTCCTTGAGGATTCGCTCCTCCGGCCTTCCGAGCCCCTTTGGAGGGGAGAGGAGGGATATCGGAGGGGGTCGATATCCTCCGTCCGATGCATTGGATTCCTCGACCTCGGGACGTCCCTCCTCGGGGGGAGGTTCCGGCCTCGGCTCGGCCGGCCTGCGGGCAGGCTTCTTGGCCGGCTTCTTGAGAGGACGGGGCCTGCGCGCCCTGGGCAGCTTGGGGAACTTCACCAAGAACGGGACGAGGGCGACCAACAGCACTCCTAAGGCTAAAAGGGAGCCGATCCGGCCTAGGTATGGGTAGAACACCCTGGAGTTCAGCAGGGCCCCCACCCGTCCCCCCCACCGAGGGGACACCCGGGCTGCTAAGGTGTCCAAGAGTACGACTAAGACCCCCCATCCCGCAGAGCGCAAAGCCAGCCTCCGCAGGAGTAACCCCCTCAACAGCCGCCACCCCCATACGAACGCCAGGACAGGCGTCAGCCAGACCCCGTACCCGAAAAGCCCGAACCCCCATCGGGCCAGACGTGCACCGGCCACCCCTCCCCAGTTCCTGACCTGCCCCGGGGGAAGCCCTGCGTCTTCGGTAGTCCACGAAAGAAAGCTTAGCCCTAAGAACGCCCCAAGTCCGATTAAAACCAGGCCCGAGGCCCAACGAGATCTCCGCAGATTGGACTTAGAGGTCATCTTTGCCTCCAAAAAGTATCTGAGCGAAGTAGAGGCATATGGTCATACGCCCCCACTTTGGGGCTATATTTGGGGAAGTCCTTTCCTAAGGTATCGAAAATGTTATCCCGACGCAAGGGGGCGCCGCTTCTCAGATAGATTGAAGATAACTCCATTCTGGGGGTCGTGCAAGAGGATTACCGGGCGTGCTATGGGGTTATATATCCCCTTGACATTGGGCATAGAACACTCTAGCTTGTAAAAATTTTTCTACCTTTTCTCCCAGATAAAGGAGGAAGGCGATGGAACTTACATCGATGTTGAGGAACTGCTCGGCAGGATGACCCTCGAGGAGAAGATCGCACAGCTTGGCCTCGATCGGGGACCTTTCGGAAGATGGCAAATTCTCCCCGGAGAAAGCGCTCAAGGTCATCCCAAACGGCATAGGACAGATAACCCGGATCGTCGGATGGTCCAAGTTGGACCCCAAAGGGGCAGCCGAGCTCGCAAATGAGGTCTCAGGGACGGAATACCGGCCATCGTTCACGAGGAGTGCTTAAGCGGATTTATGGCAAACCGCACCACCACCTATCCGCAGGCGATCGGGCTTGCGAGCACATGGGAGCCCGAAGATGGGGAAGGATCGAGGAGACGCTGGGCGAGGACCATTACTTGGTCGTCTGTATGGGAGTCGCCTACGTCAAAAGGAGGAAGGAACACGGCCCCTGTCCATGTAGGGATGAGGGAGTTCAGGGAGATATTCCTCTTCCCGTTCGAGGCTGCTGTCAGGGAAGCTGAGGTCAAAGAGGATCAACTGTTACGGCGAGCCGCTTCTACATACAGGCCGTCGAAGAGGGTCTCATATCCGAGGCTTTGATCGATGAAGCCGTGAGGAGGGTTTTGACCGTCAAGATGAGCCTCAGACTTCTCGAGGATTTCCTCGTCGAGCCGGAGAAGGCTCTTTCGGCCTTCGACGCACTGGAACATCGCTCGCTGGTCTTAAAGATCGCCCGCGAATCCATAGTCCTCTTCAAAAACGAGGGCGGCCTCCTCCCGCTCAAAAAGGACATAGGTTCGATAGCTGTCACAGACGGGATCAGGGCCAAGGTTTCGGAGAAGACCATCGTCCGATATGCCAAGGGGTGCGAAGTGTTCGGCGGAACGAAAGAGGGATTTACCAAGGCGGTCGAGGTGGCCAAAAACTCGGATGTGGCGATCGTGGAGGCATGGCTGCCGGGAGAGGAAGGCGGAAACGCCGTTTCCGGTATCTCCACCAGCGGCACTCCCTCCATAAGGGCCGATATCCCCCGCCTCAGTGGAGGCTCAGAGCAGGTCGGCCCGATTGAGTCTATTCCACCCTAACGAACTTCCCTCCTCTCACTATGGCTAAGGCTACAGGCGCAACCCTGTTCCCTGAACCGTCCAAGGTGATGGGTCCTGTGACCCCTGGGAAGTCCCTGGTTCCTGCTAAGGCATCCCTGATGTGACCCTGATTCAGCCCCGCCTTCCTTACGGCGGATATGATCATCCTCATCCCATCGTACGCATATGCCGCATAGAAGTCCAGGGGCTCCCCATAGCGCTTGGCGAACTTGCGGTTGAACTCCTGCGTCAGGGAGTCCGGCCTTGAAGGGTCGTAAGGGTACACGACTGTAGCCCCCTCCGCCCATCTGCCCGCCGCCTTAAGGAATATCGGCACAGCTAAAGCGCTGCTCCCGAAGACTTGCTGAGAAAGCCCGGCCTCCTTCAGGGCCCTCACGAACCTCCCAGACTCCTCGGGAGTCCCCCAGATGACCAAAGCCTGTGGGTTCGTTTTCCTTATAAGTTCTACCTGTTTGGAAAAATCGGTCTGCCTCAGCTTGAACCCCACCTTGAGCACTAAGGGGTGGCCCATCCTCCCTGCCGCCTGCTCGAACTCCCTCATCCCTATCCTGCCGTAGTTCTCGTTGTCGTCGTCCAACAACACACCCCCGACCTCAGTATACCCCCTCGTGCGGAATATGTATTCTGCCAAAGCCTGGGCCTGGCGTTCGTCCGTGGGGATACAACGGAAAAGCCAGGGGTCGTTCACCTGGGTGAGTGAGGGGTCTGTGGAGGTCGGCGTGACCACAGGAACCCACGCCTTCGTGCATATCTGCTCGGCTATGTGGGAGTTCGGCCCGTCCACGGAACCCAACACAGCCCAGACCCCGTCCTCGTACACTAGCCTCACCATCTCCTTACTGGCCCCCCCCCATGGGCCGTCCACCTCCCTATGTACTATGCGGAACGGCCTCCCCTTGTATCCGCCCTCAGAGTTCGCCTCCTCTACCGCCATCTGCGCTCCCCGGAAGAGGCTCCGACCTATAAGGGCCATTTGAGGGGTGGATATCCCCAACTTGGGCTTCAAGGCTGGGCCGAAAAGCCCAATCCTCACTTCAGGTACCACCGTATCCCCACGGGCCTTCCTGGGTCCATAGAACCTCACGGTATCCGGAAGGCTCCTGTAAGCTTGGCCCTTATACGGCGAGGGGGGACTAGCCGAACCCATCCCCCCCAGTGCCAAAACCACAAACCATATCAAGAGCATAGCTATCTGTCCTTGGGCAGCGGATGACAGATACGCTTCCAGGCCTTCTTGTAATAGAACTTCTCTACGGGATGCGGCGCCCCCTGGTGACAGGTCAGGCAGAATTTCTCCCCCTTAGGCTTCGGCAACATAGCCCCCTCTGGCACCCCCTCTCCTCCGGCTTCCATCTGCTCCATCATAAGCTCGGCATGCACGCTCCCCGGCCCGTGGCAGGCCTCGCACTGGACGCCGTCTTCGGGATGGAAGCTTCTGTACCAGAGGGAAGTGTCCTCGGCTGCCGTAGCGTGGCACTTGAGGCATAGGAGGCTCTTCTGTGGGTCCTCTACGCCCATTCCGTGGGCGTGCTCCCTGGCCTTCTTCATCTGCAGCATAACCCAGGATCTGGAGTGAGGGGTCCCGAGCCACCTGCGGAACTGGTTCCCAAGCGAATCCGCCCGGTGGCAGGAGATGCACTTCTCAACGCCCACATATTTAGGGGTTCTTTTCCCCTCCTGGGCCATAAGCCAGGACACAGCCGCCAGAAACCCAGCAAGGATGACTACTGCAGGCGATATCCCCCGCACCTTGTCCCCTTACCGTTTGACATACCGGTAGAGGTGGATGCCCAACTCCTCTTCGGAGTAAAACTCGAACTTTCCGTTCTTGACGATGGCGATCGAGACCGGCCCTACATCGGTGTATATGTCGTTGAGGATGATCGTGCCGGTTACGCCGTGATATGGATGTATGCGGTACTCGTCCAAGGCGTCCCTTATCTTCGCCCTGTTAAGCCCCGCCTTCTCTATCGCCTGGATCAGCATGTTCATACCGTCGTACGCATGGGCCGCATATGTCTCGGGCGGCACGCCGTACCTCTCCTCGTACCGCTTCTTGAAATCCAGGTACACAGGGTCCTTGCTCTCGGGGTTCCAGGGGGAGGAAGCTATCACCCCCTCGGCTGCAGGGCCAGCTATCTTAAGGAACCTGTCCGTTATCACCCTGTCAGAGCAGAATATGGGGATATCGAACCCTCGTTCCCTCAGCTTCTTGACGAGGTGAGCTGTTTCGTAGTCGTTCCCCCAGGCCAAAATCCCGTCCACGATATCCCTTGTGGCCTCCAGCCTGGCAAGCTGCGCCGAAAAATCGGTGCTCATTCTAGGATACCGCACCTCAAAAAGCACCGGCCTTCCCAGCCTCTGGGAAGCCTCCCTGAACTCCTTCACCCCAACCCTTCCGTACCGGTCGTTCACACGGACTATAGCTATGTGTTTAAGCCCCAACCGCTCATA
>DTXA01000573.1 GCA_012962735.1 Candidatus Latescibacterota bacterium | reverse complement strand
TATGGCTATCGGAAGTTCGGGAATTGGTATAGGGTGGAAAGACCGAGCGATAGGAGGATAGCCCTTGTAGCCCATGGGGGAATGATAATGACGCTGCTGGCCTACCTGCTACACTGGCCCCTACCTTTGGTCTATATTCACTGCACAATTGATACTACAGGGGTGACGAGGCTTATGATGAGGGAATTCAGCTCGGGATATGCCATCCCCAAGCTATTGGAGCTGAACAACCTTTCCCATTTAAGACTGATGGAGCAATAACGAGAGGAGAGCATCATGAAATTTGGAGATTTAGGAGATCGGTTGACAGCGTCAAGGATTTTGTGGATAGGAATGCTTGCGCCCGAATTTATGGTTGATGTATATCGGGATTCGACCCGAGAACTTCCCCTTAAGGAGTTTGTGGCCTTAGCTAAGGACATAGGCTATCGGGGGGTGGAGCTGAGGAGGACCCAGGTTTCGCCCGACACCCCGCTGGAGGAGGTGGAGAAAATCAGGCGGACGGTGGAGAGGGCAAGGCTTGAGGTGACCTGCATCACTGCCAGGGAAGTTTTCCTTGAGGATCGGGAGAGCTTCGAACTCTTCAGGAGGTATGTGGACCTGGCGAGAGCCCTCGGTTGCGGTCTCATAGTACCCTGGCTGCGGAGGGCGGCGGACTATGGGAAGGTCTTTTCCAGTACAAGGGATTCGCCTATAGGCAGGGGCTTCCGGGCGAGGAGGGGCTCCGAACCTTCAGTGTTCAGGGGCCTGAGGCAGATAGGGTACGGCGGATGGGTGAGCTTGGTGGGGCCCAAGAGGGAGGGGGTGGACGGAGGCGAGCTGGCGAGGATGTTCTACGAGATGTTGAGCCGGGTGACGAGTTCGTAAAGGAGGGTGAAATGTTACAGGCGACCATGGTGGAGCCGGGGAGGATAGTCTTTGAGGATGTGCCGAAGCCGGGGATGGGGAAGGGACAGGTTTTGATAAGGGTTAAGGCCTGCGGGATCTGTGGTTCGGACGTGCACGTGTGGCGGGGGGAACATCCCTTTACCTCGTATCCCGTGATCCAGGGGCACGAGTTCTCGGGGATAGTGGAGTCCGTAGGCGAGGGCGTAGAGGGCATAGGTCCCGGGACGAAGGTCACCGTGGAACCCTCCATAGTCTGCAGCCGTTGCTACCCCTGCCGCCACGGAAGGTACAACATCTGCGATAACCTAAAGGTCATGGGGTTTCAGACCGACGGATGCCACAGGGAGTTCTTCACGGTTCCCGCGGAGAAGGTGGTGCCCGTGCCCGAGGAGATGTCGTTTGAAGCCGCTGCCATGGTAGAGCCGACAGCAGTCGCGGTGCATGCGGTGAAGAAGGCGGATCTGCCGCAAGGGGCGAAAGTGGTCGTCTTGGGAGCCGGCCCCATCGGGATCCTCACGATGCAGGCCGCAAAAGCTCTCGGGGCGTCCGAGGCGATGATAACGGACGTCGTGGACTTTAGGTTGGACGTGGCTCGAAGGCTGGGGGCAGATTACACTGTGAATGTGGGCAGGGAGGACGTGCTTGGGGCGATATCGAACGCTTTCGGGGAGGACAAGGCAGATGTGATCTTCGAGTGCGTGGGGGCAGAGGAGACCTTGGAGACCGCCATCCAGAGGGCGAGGAAGGGGTCCAGGATAGTGGTCGTAGGGGTAGTAGGAGGAAGGCCGAGGCTCTCGGTGGGGTTACTTCAGGACAGAGAGCTTGAGATGGTGGGGACGTTGATGTATATGAGGGACGACTTCCTGACGGCCATAAAGCTGATAGACTTGAGGAAGGTCACGCCGACCGAGATGATCACGGCGATGTTCAAGTTCAGAGATCTGCCCGATGCATACAGGGAGGCGGACGAGAACAGGGGGAGGAACCTCAAGGTGATGGTAGAATTCTGAGGAGGACATATGTCCCCGAAGGAGAGGATGCTGTCGGCGATCAGGGGACAACAGGTGGACCGCCTATAACTTTTATCCCTTCGGAGGGTTCTCCGAGGAATCCGGGAAGATGAAGGAGAAGGTGTGGGAGATATGTGACCTGGTCAGAGGCAGGACGGCTACATAATGACCCCCACCGCAACACTTTACATGTTCCCTTCGCCGGAGGAGTTCGTGCGGAACTATGTGGAGTTCATAAGGACAGCCGGTACGAGCTCTATATCAGAGGTTTATGATAGAGCGGGGCGCCACCATATTCTGGGAGACCTTCCCCGGTTTCCTGAAGGACCGCTGGGCCAGAAGTTGGTGCCACGCGTGGTCCTCCGCTTCCTCCTATTTTCAGTTAGTTTGTATTAGACCGAAGGAGAGACCTCCTTAAAGTGAACGATCATTTCTTGGAGATATACTCGGGGTACACCCCGAGGAACCGGGGTTTT
>DTXA01000572.1 GCA_012962735.1 Candidatus Latescibacterota bacterium | reverse complement strand
TCCAACGCCTTCTGGGAGGCCACAATGAGGCTGTGCTCCCTTAAGGGCGCGCTCTGGTGCATCCAGGTCATGGTAAAGAGGGCTATAATCGGCGTTTTCGTGGTCGTGGCCAGCCACATAGGCCCGGAGTCCAGTCCTATAAAGAGCTTACATTTCTCTATAAGGGCCGCTGAGACCTTGAGCGGAAGCTCCGGAAGATCTGCTGTGGAGTATACACCCTCCAGCTGCTTGGCAGGCTCCCTGTTTAGGTCCGTATGGGTCTCGAACGCTATCACCTTGGCCCCATAGCGTTCCTTCAGGTAATCCACAGCCTTCTGGACCTCCTCCGCATCCCAATATTTGTAGACATTGGCCCCCCTCCTGTGAAGGGCTACTACGAAGTCGTGCTCCCCGAGCCCCCATCCCCTCCATATCTCCTCCGCTCTCCTTCTGTCCTCTTCGGAGGTCCAAAGTTCGGTGTCCCAGGAATCCAGCTCCACCCCGAGTTCGTAAGCTATACGCTTTATTCGGTGATAGGTCAACGGCATTGCCCTTAAGGTTATGGGGATGACCTCGTCGTATCCTTCCCTACGGGCGAGCTCCTCGGCCTCTTCTACAACGGCCCTCACTCCGGTCTCATAATCCGGGTAATCGTCCCAATGGACATCCTTCCATCAGCTTATCTTTATGAATGCGTTTGAGGTACATGTAGCCAATGCGGTCTTTAGGATGGGCCTTCCGGAAGGCCCGGAGCGCCGGGGTGGCCATTATGTTGTCCCCGATGCCGTGCCAGAACACGAGCAGGCGCCTACGGGGCCTCAGCACGATAGAAGCTACGGGTTCCCCCGCACGGACCGGGAGCCTTTTTTCCCGATCCTCCGGAACCCTGAGGCCCCCGTCCTCCAACATCCGCTCCATCCTGTGTCGGAAGGTGTGTTTGGCATGTACCTCCCTATACCCGGCCTCAGCTATGGCCCTGCGCTCTTCATCGTGCTTTAGGTAATAGTCCACAAGGTCCTCTATGTTATCCTCGTTGAAGTAGACCAAATGTTTCCTGTCCCTGAAGAGTTTCTCTTCCTCTGGAACCTCGTTCGTGAGCAAGAAAGCGCCGCAGCCCAGGGCCTCGAACACCCTCTGCTGTATGCCCGTAGGCCCTATTCCCAAGTTCAGCACTATCTTGGACTGGTTGAAGATGCGCACCATCTCTTCGGTATAGGCCTTGGCCACAAATACCGGCAACTTCCTCCCAAGCCGCCCTATGAGGCGTTTTCGGTTGGGGAAAAGGGTGCCCACAAAGGAAAGCTCGTACTTGTCCCGCTCCTCCGGAGGAAGCAGCAGCTTCCTGTGAAGGTAAGGGCTCATCGCAAGGGGAAGCCAGCGGACATCCTTCGCGCCGTATTTTTTGAACTCCTCTACAGCGGATCTCTGGAAAGTATAAACCGTATCGAATGCCCAGGAGTTGTATATATCCCTCCTTCCGTGCGGGGTCACGAACACGTCGTCCGGGTACCAGAGCACGATCCGGCCCGGATATTGCCGGATCAGTTCAGGCGGTATCCCGCTTCCTTTAAAGACTATCGCCAGATGTGCCTCACGGAGAAACTTTTCAGCGAAGTCCAACCGATCCAGGCGGTAGTCAGTATCTATGACCTCCGCGCCCATAAGCTCCAAAGTCCGGCACACCTCGTTCTCCATCCCCCAGGGAAAGTTGGCCCTCCCTGCTCCTATTACGTGCACCCTCAGGGGCTCGGCCCGGCTCCCGCGGACCACGTAGAGCTTTCCGTCGTCCCTCCGCTCCAGATGACACCCTTCGTGGGACTTGGCCATAAGCTTGAGCTCCCTCGCCCGACGCACCTGGACCGAAGGCTTCCCCTGGAAGATGGCCTCGAGGACTTCTTCCAGGTTCAAGGATTTCATACATGCCCAATCCCGGCAGGCTTCCCACCTGGGAGTATATTGACAGGGGGAACAGGACAGACTCTTGCAGATCCCCCTCACCCGAGGGCCCAAAGGGATGTTCTTGGAAATGCGGGTGGGACCGAAAAGTACAAAAGTGGGTATCCC
>DTXA01000571.1 GCA_012962735.1 Candidatus Latescibacterota bacterium | reverse complement strand
TATAATGTGGCCCTGCTCAAAAAGGCAATCCTCGGCATCGTACAAAGCAACCTGTATACAGCTTTGATCCTTTTTGGAATTGTGGGGATCTACCTTCTGACGAAGTATCCCCCTCGATTCTCCCCTGCTCAATTGAAAAGGATGCTGCGGTTCGGCTTGCCCCTCCTCCCAGCAAGCCTTGCCATATGGATTCTCACCTGGTCCGACCGTTATCTTCTCCGACTCCTGACGAATTACTCAGAGGTGGGACTTTATGATGTGGCTTACAAATTCGGCATGATCGTAAATATGGTGTTGGTGACACCCTTCCGCACGGCCTGGCTTCCTTTTCTCTTCTCGGTCCGGGACAACCCCGACTCCGAGCGCATCTATGGGACGGTGCTGACCTATTTTTTAATAGCCGCTATGGCTCTGTTCCTCCTCCTGAGCCTCTTCTCCCGGGAGATCGTCCGGCTCCTCACCACCCCCGATTACCTCCCTGCCCATCGGGCCATCCCCCTGATCGCCCTCGGCTATCTGTGCTACGGAGTTTATTATATCGTGGACGCAGGGGTTCTCCTGGAGGGGAAGACGCAGTTTTATCCTCTGATCACAGGGGCAGGGGCGGCCCTTAATGTGGGCCTGAACCTCTGGCTCATCCCCCGGTTCGGGATGATGGGAGCAGCATTGGCGACTTTAATCGCCTATGTTTTCATCGCATGTGCTATGTATTGGGCTTCGCGAATTTGCCATCCCATAGCCTATGAGAGGGACCGTCTGGCGAAGGTCCTCTTGGCCGGCGCTTTGGTTATGACTATGGATCAATTATTCCAAACCGATAGACTTTCCATAGCTTTTCCCTTGAAGGGCCTTATCTGGATGACTTTCCCGATTTTCCTATGGATGTTCCGCTTCTTTCAGCCTGAGGAGAAAGAAAAGATCTCCCAATGGACGGCACATCTGCTCAGAAGAGCTTATTAACTTTCGGAGAGTAAGGCCTAACGCAACTTAGGGCTACAAAGATAGCGAGGTGAGATCGTGGCTAAGAAAAGGCATAGGGGAACAGGGCCTTCACAAAGGCCTCGGCCATCTGAAGGGTTTTTTGAAAAACATGGCTCCTGGATACCACTGGCCGTCATCTTCGTGCTCCTTTTAATCTTCTTCAGCGAGGTCCTGTTCAGGGGGAAGACCCTCCTGCCGCCCGACTCACTGGCAGCCCGGAGCTATAGGCCCTTCGTGCAGGATGCCCTGAAAAGGGGGATATATCCCCTTTGGAATCCTTACATCTTCAGTGGTATGCCCTCGTTCGCAAGCCTCTCTTCGGCACCTTATGTGGACTTGTTGGGGGATGTTATCAACGGCCTATTGTGGCCCTTCCGCAGGTTGTCTTCACTTCCGGACTTCTGGCGCATCCTGATCAATTACTTCCTTTTCGGAGCTCTTACTTTCCTCCTGCTCTGGGAAAAGACTCGTTGCCGGCCAGCTGCCCTGTTCTCCGCCTTATCCCTCGTGTTTACGACACCGGTGGTGGCATTTGCGGCCTTCGGTCACAACACCAAGCTGTTGACCGCCTCCCTTATACCTCTGGCCTTCTACCTCACCGACCGGCTGTTGGAGACCCGAAGGCTCACTTTCTCCGCCGCCTTAGGGCTAGCCTTAGGGCTACAGCTCCTGCGAGCTCATATCCAGATAGCGTATTATTCTTCTTTGATGTTGGGACTTTATGTGGTGTATCGGGGCGTCGTGGCTTTACGAGAGAAGGATAAGGGGATATGGAGGGGGATAGGGCTATGGGTCTGGGCTGTGGCGATCGGCCTAGTGATATCCTCCTGGCTGTACCTATCGGTCTTCGAGTATTCGCACTATTCTATACGGGGGAGGACAGGGGGAGGGTTGAGCTACGATTATGCGACCAGTTGGTCCTTCTGGCCTGCGGAGATGCTGACCTTTTTGGTACCCTCTTTTATGGGGTTTGGAGGGGGCACATATTGGGGTCATATGCCGTTTACCGATTTCCCGCTGTATATGGGGGTCATTCCCCTCATCTTTGCGGGAGCGGCCTTAGTGCTCCGGCGGGACCGTTATACTTTGTTTTTCGCGTTCTTGGGTGTGTTTGCCCTCTTAGTCTCGTTCGGAAAGGAGTTCCCGGTGCTGTACGGGCCGATGTTCAAACTCCTTCCGTTCTTCAACAAGTTCCGGGTGCCCTCTATGATCCAGATACTGCTCCAGTTTTCTGTGGCGATCCTGGCCGGCTTCGGGATGGCCGAGCTTTTGCAGGGGAGGTTTCGAGGGAAGGAACGGGTTTTGAAGCGCTATCTGGAGGGATTCGGCATCGTCTGTGGAGGGCTTTTCCTGTTCCTGTTTCTGTTCAAGGGGACATATCTCTCCTGGGCGAGCCAGAGGTCCATGGACCCCCAGGCGAGCTATAGTATGGCCTTAAGGGATGCGATCAAGATGATAGTTTTGGTGGGGGTTATGATATATCTGACATACCTATATATCAAGGGGAAGATAAAGACAAACCTTTGGACCATAGGGGGGATGGCCCTGCTCCTGGGGGACCTCTGGAGCGTGGACTTCAAGATCGTAGACCCCAAGCCTCAGGTGCAGGAACGGTGGTACTTCGCCGAGGACGATGTGGTGCGCTTTCTTAAGAGAGCTCAATCCGAAGGGGAGGTATTCCGAATCCTCCCGGTTTCGGATGGGCGTCCTGCTAACTGGTATATGTACCACCGCATCCAGAGCGCCTACGGCTACCATGCTGCCAAGCTGAGGATATACCAGGAAGTCCTTTCGGAGTTCCAGCTTCCCCAGGGATTCCTGCTGAAGTTCCTCAAACGAACCTCTCAGGGAAGGTACATGTTCAGAGGTCCGGAGGAGGTACCCCGAGATTTGCGCTATGCGCAGAACGCTCTTCTGGATATGTTGAACGTCCGTTATATCATCTGTCCGTACCCTATACCGGACGAAGACTATAAATTGGTCTTCAACGGGGAAAGGAGGGTCTACGAAAACACCACGGTTTTGCCCCGGGCCATTTTCCCGGACAGCGTGGTAGTGTTACGGCGTAAGGAGGCTATATTCCGTCTATTTAGGGATAAGGGCTTCCGGCCCGAAAGGGTGGCGATCTTAGAGGAACCTCCGCCGTTTTCCATAGGTCCGGCGAAGGGCAACAAAGTGCGATTTGTGCACTACGATCTGCACGACATCCGACTGGAGACCCAAGTAGTGCGGCCTGCCCTTCTGGTACTGGGCGAGATATATTACCCCGCTGGATGGAAGGCGTATGTTGACGAAGAGCCTGTGCATATCTACAAAGTGAATTACCTCTTGCGAGGGGTGTTCCTACAACCCGGGAGCCACCAGGTGGTCTTTCGGTTTCAGCCGAGGGCGTTTCGGATAGGGCTGGCCCTAACGATGTTCACCTTCGTTGGAACTTCTGTGCTGTTGGTCGGTTGTCTCTACCGGGAACGACGGGGGAAGGAGGGAAGATGTTGAAGCGTGCTGCCGAGGTGGCCGTGCGGGTGTGCATGGGCGTGGGAGAGGAAGAGGCCATACTTGTGGTCACGGACGGCCCCGAAAGGGGCATCGGATACGCCCTCTTCGAGGCCGCAAAAGCAGTGGGGGCGGAAGCCCTTCTAATTGAGATAGTGCCGAGGAGGATGCACGGGGAGGAGCCCCCTATGGCAGTGGCGGGACTTATGAGAATGGTGGACGTGGTTCTCGCCCCCACCTCACGTTCCCTCACCCACACTGAGGCCCGCAGGCGGGCGTGTGAAGCCGGGGCCAGGGTGGCGACCCTGCCGGGGATCACAGAGGAAGTCATGGTCCGGACCCTGCAGGCTGACTACACCGAGGTCGCCCGGAGGTCCAGGGCTCTGGCCGAGGTCCTTACCGAGGGAAGGAAAGCACAGCTCACCTCCCCGGCTGGGACAGAGGTGATCTTCGACATCGGGGGGCGGGAGGGGTATGCGGACACTGGGCTATACCACAGGCCGGGGGACTTCGGCAACCTCCCGGCAGGGGAGGCTTTCTTAGCTCCGGTTGAGGGGCGGATCGAGGGGGTCATAGTGGTGGACGGGTCTATGGCCGGGGTCGGACTTTTAGAGGAGCCCATAAGGCTTCTAATAGAGGGTGGGGTGGTGCAGCGGATAGAAGGTGGGAGTGAGGCGGATGCCCTCCGACGGATATTGGAGCCCTACGGGGAGCCGGGCAGGAACATAGCTGAGCTGGGGGTGGGGACTAACGACCGAGCGCGCATAACCGGGGTGGTGTTGGAGGACGAGAAGGTCCTGGGCACAGTCCATGTAGCATTGGGGGACAACGCATCCATGGGAGGGAGGGTGCACGTTCCCGTCCACTTGGACGGTGTGCTACGGAGGCCCACCCTCGAGGTGGACGGGGAGATGGTGGTGGAGGAGGGAGCTTTGGCGATTTGAGGGAAAAGGAGCAAAGGCATGGCTTTGTCTAAGGAGGAGGAACAGAGGATAAGGGAACAGGTGCGTCGAGAGCTGGAGCAGCGGTTCAAGAACAGGGAACGGGAAGAGGAGGTCCGGCGCATACGGGAGGAGGAGGAACGCAAGTTTTACGAATCCAAAGGACTCCGGAGATATGTGAACCACCGAGGCCATGTGGAATGGCTCACCCCCGAGGAGATTAGGCGCCGGAAGAAGGCCCGTAAGGTTCATAGGCACAGAGGCAGTAAGAGGCGCTGGGGATGGAGGTTGTTCGGAGAGTTTGTCCTTGCGCTCGTCCTTATAGTTGGGGTGGGGGCCGCCGGATATTATTGGTATAGGACCGGGCCTGCGTCCAGCCAGGGAACGATCGTCGTGCGCACGGATGTGCCGGATGTGGCTGTGTTCGTGGACGGCAGGCCTTTCCCCAGCAGAGGGGGGAAGGTGACCGGGGTCCCAAGGGGGGTGCATGTGGTCTCGGTCTCCAAACCGGGATACATAGCCGTCCCTCTCTCGGATACCGTCACGGTCTTCCCAGGCCGGGAAGTGGAGACGGTCCCCTTCGCCCTGAGGCCTGTACCTCCAAGGAATAATCGTCCACATTAGAGAGGCCCTTCCTTCATAAGGGGTCCCCAAAAAGTATCTTGAACGAAGAACTTTTTTACAGGTGAAGTTCCAGCATGAGCAGCTATAAGGGACATATCAACGGGGGGATCCTGTTCTTCGGTCTGTCATGGCTCGTGTTGTGGGGAGCTTCCAGGTCCGGTCTGGTGGCCGGGGATTTCGTGGAGGCCTTCGGGGACTGGCGTGTGCTGCCCCTGTTCGCCGTGGCCTTGGCAATGGCGCTCTGGCCGGACGTAGATATCACCAGCAAGTTCCAGAAGTTCTTCTACCGGATATTGATAGCTGTGGATGTAGGGTTGCTATTGGGGAAGAGGTACCAGGAGGCGGCGGTCTTAGGCCTTCTGGCTATGGTGCCGATCGTCAGTCGCCACCGTGGGTGGACTCACACCCTGTGGGCGGCTGTCCTGGTGCCCGCCCCGTTAGCGCTCCTTCCGATGTACCTCGATGGGGAGGTCACCTGGGTTGGCCTTCCCTATTACCTCGCCGGATTGATCGGATATGTGAGCCATCTGGTGCTGGACCGAAAGTTCCTTTAAAGCCGACGTTCAAACCTCACAGAAACCGGCGCATGAAGCCCACTTCTGAGATGGGAGGAATGCGCCGATACCTTTGACTTTTCCCCCGAACGTGATTATCTTTCTTCTCCAAAACCAAGGCTTCTGAGGCGGCATACGATTTCCCGCTCCCGGCCTTTCGCCCAGCTCCAGGAGCAAGCCTACGGCTGCTGACCTGAGCTCAGTCCAAATATCCCTCCCTTGACAGGCGGTATGCGATTGTGTATTATTCTTGGTCAGGGCTCCTGAAAAGGAGCTGGGGATCTAAGCTTCGCTCCGATACTTTCGGACATGAAGATCTGGAACCTTGTGATAGATCAGGCCGAGGCTAAAAGGCTCGTCCGGAAGATGTTCATCTTGGGGCGAGTCCCCCATGCCCTCCTCGTCTGGGGTCCTCCGGGATCGGGGAGGCGGGCCTTAGCTTTGGCCCTCGCTCAGTCCTTTCTGTGCGAATCCCCGGTGGAGGGACTTTCCTGCGGAAAGTGTAGCTCCTGTCTAAGCTCTGCCTCCTTAGAGCATCCGGACCTCCACCTCTTGTGGCCCGCCCCGACCTCCCTTTCCCCCGAAGAGGAGACCTCCTTCCGGAAGGCCTTGGCCGAAGACCCGTACACAGCTCCCAGGCCCTCCGGGAGCCTGGGCATCTCCATAGACCGGGTCAGAGCTCTGCAACGCCAGGTAGCCCTTCATCCGTACTATGGCGGAGGAAAGGTGGGGATCTTCTTAGACGCCGAATATATGAGGCCTGAAGCTGCCAACGCCCTGTTGAAGACCCTCGAGGAGCCCCCCGAAGGGACGCTTCTAGTGCTTACGGCCTTCCGGCCAGAACGTCTCCTACCCACCGTGCGCTCCAGGTGTCAGGAGGTTCCCCTGCATCCACTCCCGACGGATGTCGTGGCTGGAGTCTTGAAAGAGCGATTCCACATCCCGTCCGAGAAGGCCCTCGCGATAGCCCGGGCGTCCGGTGGGGACATGGGCAAGGCCTACAAGCTTTGCGAAGTGGGGAAAGAGGTTGGGGAGAGGGCTTTGGAATTCATAGAGATGGCCCTACGAGCTGGGAATCCGTTAGAAGCCCTGATTTGGGAAAAGCTCGAAGGTTACCCTTCCGAGGAGATTTTAGAGTGGGTCCTCCTATGGCTCCGGGATGCCTTTTTGTTGGGTCTCGGCGTTCCGGAGCGAGTAGCCTTCTCGGACGAACGTGGGACTTTGGTACGCCTGTCCGAGAAGGTGAGGCCAGAGGCCCTTGAAAGCTTCCTCCAGGAGGCCCAGAGGGCGTCGGATATGCTTTCTAAGAATATGCCGGCCCGGTGGGTCTTGTGGTATGTGTGGTGGCGTCTGTACGGGTTATTCAGGGGGTGATGAGAATGGAGGAAAAGATCTACGAGGTGGGTTTCAAGGGGGAGAGGAAGGGCTTCTTCCTCAACCCTCAAAATGTGCCCGTCTCGGTCGGCGATGCCGTGATCGTGGAGGCGGATAGAGGGGTGGACTTGGGACATGTACTTCGGATGGGGAGTCTGGTGTGGCAGAAGAGGCCGGAGAACATAGGCAACATCCTCCGCAAGGCTACCTCCGAGGAGGTCGCTTCTCTCGCCGAGAAGGCTAAGAAGGAAGAAGAAGCCTTATGTGCCTGCAGGGAGAAGATAACCCAGCACGGCCTGAAGATGAAGCTGGTAGATGTGGAGTACCAGTTCGATGGGAGAAAGATCACCTTTTACTTCACAGCCGAACACAGGGTGGATTTCAGGGCCTTAGTGCGGGACCTGGCCAGGCACTTCCACACCCGGGTGGAGCTGAGGCAGATCGGGGTGCGGGACGAGGCGAAGTGGGTGGGAGGATTCGGCCCCTGTGGGAGGCGGCTTTGTTGTGCCGCATTTCTGAGGGAGTTCGAATCTGTCTCATCCCGGATGGCCAAGCTCCAGAACCTCTGGGTATCCCCGGAGAAGATATCGGGCCTGTGCGGGAGGCTGATGTGCTGTCTTTTGTTCGAACGGCAGTTCTACCAGGAGGTCTCCCAGAAGTTCCCCAAGGTCGGGACCAAGGTCTCGGGGGAGGACGGGGGTACGTATGAGGTCTCCAAGGTGGACATATTCAGGGACCACGTCTATCTGAGAGACGAGGGAGGAAGGGAGATGTGTATGTCTCTGGACGAATTTGAGCGGTGGAAGCGGCCCCTCAGGAGGTTCTTCAGGAGACTCCGCAAAGGGAGGGCGGATGGATAAATTCTACATCACAACGCCGATATACTATGTTAACGACGAACCCCATTTAGGACACGCCTATACGACGGTTTTAGCCGACACCCTCGCCCGGTATCACCGTCTCTTCGGGGAGGAGGTGTTCTTCCTCACAGGCCTGGACGAGCACGGCCAAAAGGTACAGGAGGCGGCCGAAAGGAGGGGCGTTCCCCCCCAGCAACACTGCGACGAGATGGCTGGGCGGTTTCTGGACCTCTGGAGGAAGCTGGGCATATCACACGACGACTTCCTCCGCACCACCCAAGAGCGTCACCAACGAGCGGTGCAGATGCTCCTCGGGTTGCTCTACGAAAAGGGGGAGATCTACAAGGCCCCATATGAAGGCTGGTACTGCATCCCCGACGAAAGGTTCTGGACGGAGAAGGACCTCGCCGACGGGAGGTGCCCGGAGTGCGGGAGGTCCGTTGTGCGGCTTTCCGAGGACAATTACTTCTTCCGCATGGGCCGGCATCAGGAGTGGCTTGTACACTACATAGAGGACCATCCAGACTTCATCCTTCCGGAGGCCAGGAGGAACGAGATATTGGGCTTCTTGAGAAAACCTTTGGGGGATCTGTGCATCTCCCGCCCTAAGTTCAGGCTCTCTTGGGGGATACCCCTCCCATTCGACCCGGACTACGTCACTTACGTCTGGGTGGACGCCCTGACCAACTACATAAGCGCTATAGGTGTTTTTGAGGACGAAGCCCGCTTCCGCAAGTGGTGGCCTGCGGACTTTCACTTCATCGGAAAGGACATACTGACCACACATGCGGTCTATTGGCCTACAATGCTACATGCGGCCGGCATAGAGCTTCCGAGGCACATCTTCGCCCACGGGTGGTGGCTCGTAGATGAACGAAAGATGTCGAAGTCAAGGGGGAACGTGGTGCGGCCCTTGGAGCTGATAGAGAAATATGGCCCCGATGCCTTCCGGTACTTCCTCATGCGGGATATGGCCCCCGGCCAGGACAGCAGCTTCAGTGAGGAGGCCTTAGTTGGCCGGTACAACAGCGACCTGGCCAACGACCTGGGAAACCTCCTCAGCAGGGTGGTCAGGATGATCGGCCAGTATACGGGGGGCCGCCTTCCCGGGCCGGACTCCGAGGATCTGACTGACCGGGAGCTACGGGAGGAGACCCTAAGGGCCGTGGGAAGGGTGCGGAGGCACGTGGAAGCCCTGAGGCTCGACTTCGCCTTGGAGGAGGCCATAGAGATAGCCCGCAGGACGAACAGGTACTTAGAGCGCACAGCCCCCTGGAGGCTCTACAAGGAAGGCCGGAGGGAGAGGGTGGGCACGGTCCTGTATTACGCAGGGGAGGTACTGCGGATCTTGGGGGACCTCTTAGGGCCCGTGATGCCGAGGAAGGCTGGGGACCTGAAGTCGCAATTGGACATCTGCTCCGGGGGAGCCTGGGACGAGAGGATACGCTGGGGAGTTCTAAAGCCCGGGACCGAAGTCCCAGGTGGACCTCCCCTTTTCCCCAGGGTGCGACCGGAGGTCCCGAAACAGGGTGTTGCGGGGAAGGCCCTTATCACCATAGAAGACTTCCAGAAGCTCGACCTCAGGATGGCCGAAGTCGTCTCCGCCGAGCCCGTTCCGGGGACCCAGAAATTACTGCACCTCGAGGTGGACATAGGAGGGGAGAGGAGGCAGCTCGTGGCCGGGCTTGCGAAGCACTATCGGCCCGAGGAACTGGTAGGCAAAAGCGTCGTGGTAGTGGTCAACCTCAAACCGACCCGTATCCGAGGGATAGAGTCCCAGGGGATGTTGTTGGCGGCAGACGACGGGGAAAGTCTGACACTTCTGACACCGGACCGCAAAGTGCGGCCAGGGGCGAAAGTCAGATGATGTGGATAGACACCCACGCCCATCTGGAGGACCCCAAGTTCGCCCAGGACTTAGATGAGGTCATGAAACGGGCCGAACGCACCGGCGTGGGGGCGATCCTGACCGCCGGCGTAGACTTAGAGACCAGCCGAAGGGCCGTCGAGCTGGCGGACAGGTACAGGATTGTATGGGCGGCGGTCGGAGTTCATCCCAGCGAGGCCGGAAAGGCCACACCCGAAGCCTTGACCGAGGTCCGGGAACTCGCCGGCCGTGAAAAGGTCGTGGCCATAGGTGAGGTGGGCTTGGATTTCTATCGCGACCATACCCCCAGGGAACTCCAGCTCAAAGTCTTTCGGGAGCAGGCGAGGATGGCCGAGGAGCTGGACCTGCCTCTTGTGGTGCACACCAGGGGAGCCATTCGGGATGCGTTGGAGGTCATTCGGGAATTCCGGGGGGTCCGAGGCGTGCTCCACTGTTTCCCCGGGGGACCCGAGGAGGCCCGGGAGGCCATCGAGCTTGGATGGTACATCGGGGTGGGGGGAGCCCTCACCTTCCCCCGCTCTCGGCTTTCCGATATGGTCGCTGTTTTACCTCTATCCCACTTTCTTTTGGAGACCGACAGTCCATTCTTAGCCCCAGTACCCCACAGAGGCCAGAGGAACGAACCGGCCTACATATCCCTCGTCGGGGCGGAGATCGCCCACATAAAGGGCCTCCCCACCCAGGAAGTAGCCAGGTGTACAACGGAAAACGCCCGGAATCTCTTCGAATCTTCCCCCATAAGTCCCTGAGCCAACACTTCCTGGTCAACCCCCATATAGCCCGCCGTATCGTAGAGGCTGCTGAGCTTTGCCGTTCGGACTTCGCCTTGGAGATCGGACCGGGCAAGGGGGCCCTCACCGGACTTCTGTTGGAACGGGCTGGAAAGGTGGTAGCCGTGGAGATAGACCCCGAGCTTTGTTCTATACTCCGGCAGCGGTTCGGGAGGGATCGGAAGTTCCAGTTGATAGAGGGGGATATATTGCAGGTCGATTTGGGACCTTTGGTATCCGAAGGCCGCTGGGTGGTGGTCGCCAACCTCCCATACCGTATAACAACTCCAGTGCTCTTCCGGCTAACAGAACACTGTGAGAAGTTCGAAAGGGCTGTAGTGATGATCCAGAGGGAAGTGGCCCGAAGGATAACGGCCTCCCCCGGGATCAAGGATTACGGTATGCTTTCGGTTATGCTCAGCCTGGATGCCCGCCCGGAATACCTCTTCGAAGTCCGCCCCGGCAACTTCCACCCCCGACCTAAGGTCACCTCTGCGGTGGTGCGGCTGGACTTCACCAGGCCCTACTATCCGCAACCAGAGGACCGTGAGATATTCCGTAAGCTGGTGTGGGCCGCATTTGGGGTACGGAGGAAGATGCTGCGCAACGCCCTCAGGTCCTTAGCTCCTCCCAAGACCCTCCGAGAAGCATCCGAAAAAGCTGGTGTGGACCTCTCCCTCAGAGCCGAGCAGGTGCCATTGGAGGGGTTCGTCCGGCTCGCCGATGCACTCCGGAGTTCCCTCTGTGAAGCCCCTTGACAAGGAAGAGACTTTTCTTTATTTTGTTTCTTATCGGTTGGGGGGAAAGGGGGGATTCCAAAATAGGCCGGCCGCTATAATTGGAAGGGAGGTGATGCCGTTAGAAGTGGCGTCAGACTGACATCTTGTGGGGTCTTTGGCAGGAAGGAGGTGTATAATGTTGGCCGAACTCTGGAACGGCGGGACCACGAAGAAATTGAGGGTCGCATTGGCGATCGGAACGATTTTAGGAATGGTGGAGGCCAGCTTAGGAGAAAGTGGAGATATTGCGGTCTTTCCAAGATATGCCGCTATCGACAGCACTTCTCCATATACCCCATTCGCTGTCTATATCACAGCTTCCGGTTTGGAAGTCGATTCAACCTACAACTATTCGGTTTGGGTTTATGGAGGTCACCCATCTCCAGGGATGATATCGAAGATCTGGTATGGTGGCTGGAAAAGCGGCTCGTATTACATCTACTTCACAGCCACATCATCTACTTGGGGTAAGTGGGTGTATCTATATGTCGACAAGCCGCCAGAACCGGACTATGAGTATTATCTGAAATATAAAATGAGGAAGGGGACCACAGAGATCTTTAGTGATACCACTCGCTCTCTTACCTTGCTGAATATGTCTACTAACGGCGCTTGGGTCTACGCTACCGCTGCATCGGCTACAGCGGGTAAGGCTATATTAGCTTTTGACGAGAGCGATAATGTAATAGGAAGTTATTCTATCGAAAATAACCACGTAGATGAAGGCTACGATTCGACGAAGGTGGGTTACTTCAAGATAGCAGTTCCAGCGAATACCTCCATTCCGAAGCTTCAAGCGAGAAATACGGATAACACCGTATTCGACACTCAGACGGGGAGTTGGTCATCCGGAGGCCCAGGGATTGAGACAAACTTGGACGCCCAAGGGGACGTCTCCCTCCCCATCCTCCTCTCCTCGTTCACCGCTTCGGCCTCGGAGGGTAGGATAGTCCTTCGTTGGCGTACGGAGAGCGAGGTGGATATATTGGGCTTCCGGGTGCTCAGGGCCGAGAGCAGGGAGGGGCCGTACGAGGACATAAGCGGCCTTATCCCAGCCTCCGGAGGGGTATCTGCTCCTCAGGAGTATTCCTTCACGGACACCCATGTGAAAGAGGGGGAAGAGCACTGGTACCGTTTAGAGGAAGTGGGGACTGACGGGAAAGGGAAGGTATTGCGGACGATATCGCAAAAAACGAACCAGAAGGAGAGTCGGCTCCCCACCGAACTGTTCCCTGCCCGCCCCAATCCCTTCAACCCAGATGTGCTCCTGAGCTTCCGGCTTTCCCAGGAGGACGGGAGGGGTTGGGTACATCTTGGGGTATACGATATAACGGGTAAGCTGGTAAGGGAGTGGACCTGGTCCTCCCCTGGACCTGGGTTTTGGGAGGTGAGGTGGGGCAGCCGGGACGTCCGGGGACGTAAGGTCGGCAGCGGAACTTACCTCGTCCAGTTGTCCACGGAGAACGGGACGGTCCTGACGCAGAAGATAGCCCGCCTCCGATGAACAGGGATATGGTTTTGTGATGTAGCTCACGGTAATCCTCGAAGGACTCGGGTACCTTGCTTTGACATATCGACGGGAGAGTTAAGGGGCCTCCAAAACCGAGGCGGAGAACTCTCAGGAGGTGGGCTATGATCGTCACCCAGACGCCCCTGCGTATAAGTCTGGCCGGAGGGGGAACGGACTTGGAGGCTTTCTATCGGTACGAGGATGGAATGGTGCTCAATATGGCCATCGACAAGTACGTCTATGTGATCGTAAAAGAACGCTTCGACGACAAGATCTACATCAACTACTCCCGGAAGGAGATCGTCGATTCCGTGGACGAAATCCAGCACGAACTGATCCGGGAAGCCATGCGAAAGACAGGAGTGGATAGGGGTGTGGAGATCACCACCTTAGCGGATATCCCCTCCGAGGGTTCAGGTCTTGGTTCCTCGAGCAGCATCACTGTCGGCCTGCTCAATGCGCTATATATGTATCAAGGCGAACAGGTCTCCCCAGAGAGATTGGCCAGGGAAGCTTGCGAGATAGAGATAGATATATGTGGTAAGCCCATAGGAAAGCAGGACCAGTATATCGCTGCCTATGGGGGGGTCCGGAAGTTCACCTTTCGGGGGGACGGCACAGTTGATGTGGAGAAGATCTCCCTTCCGGACGACAAATTTCGCAAACTTGGCTCTAACCTCCTCTTGTTCTATACCCATCGTACCCGCAAGGCTGAAACCATCTTGAAACAGCAGAGGGAAAACACGCCCGAGAGGTTAGACGTCCTGCGCAGGATGAAGGCTTTAGTGTTCCACGCCAAGGAGGCGATCGTAAACCACGGCTTCGATGAGCTTGGCCATATCCTTCGTCAGGGATGGGAGTTGAAGAAACAGCTGGCAGAGGGCATCAGCGACCCGGGGTTGGACGCTTTGTACGATCGAGCCTTGAAGGCCGGGGCCACGGGGGGGAAGATATCGGGAGCCGGAGGCGGTGGCTTCCTTCTGCTGTACGTCCCCAGGCACAAGCACGATGGCGTCAGAAGAGCTATGGAGGAGCTAAGTTTGAGGGAGCTTCCCTTTATGTTAGAGCAGGACGGGAGTAAGGTCATCTTCAACATAAGGAGGTATCCGGCGAGGTGAAGAGACTCAGGGGGGATGATGCTTAAGGGTTATCTCGAGGAGGTCCAAAAGGTCTGGAAGGAGATGGACGAGGGGCCGGTGGAGGAGATGGTAAGGGCCTTCCTTAAGGCATACGAGGAAGGGAGGTATATATTTTTCTTCGGGAATGGGGGAAGTGCCGCCACTGCCTCCCACTTCTGCGAGGACCTGGGTAAGGGGACGCTCTCAGGTCCTGGGGCCGGAAGGCGCATAAAAGCTATCAGTTTGACCGATAATACTCCATATATCACGGCGTGGGCCAACGACGAGGGGTACGAGGTGGTCTTCGAACAACAACTGGCCAACCTCGCAGAGCCTGGAGATCTTACAGTAGCCATAAGCGGCTCGGGCAATAGTCTAAACGTCCTAAAGGCTACCGATTACGCCAATCGAAACGATCTGTTCACCATAGGGATGACAGGGTACGACGGGGGGAGGTTGGGGAAGATGGTCAAGCTTCACATCCACGTGCCCTCGTTCGATATGGGACTGGTGGAGGGGGTGCACTTGTTGTTGGTGCACTATGTGATAGGCAAGGTGAAGGAACGGATGGAGGAAAGGAATAATGCAAGAGCCGATGGTGTTTGCGGGGACTGAGGGGGAGACCCAGGTTTCCCTCCGGGACTATATCCGGGTGTTATATCGGGGAAGGTGGGTTATCCTTCTTTCCTTCTTGGCTGTGGTGGGGGCTACGGCGTACTTCACCTTCCGGGCCACCCCGATTTACGAGGCCACGGCTACCATTATGATAGATACCGAGCGCAGTCCCAATGTAGGATTGGACTTCTTGGCACCTTTGGGGATGGGAACCCGGGAGACCATCATCAACAACCAGGTGGAGGTCCTCAAAAGCCGGACCTTAGCCCAGGCTGTCTTAGAAGAACTGCGCAGGCAGGGGTACGATCGCACCTTCTACCTATTCTCAGATGGGAAGGGCAGATGGTCCCTCAGGGCCAAGGAGGTCGAAAATCCGGGAGATGAGGTCCTTATAAAGCGGCTCCAAGATCGGATCAAAATCTCCCCCCGTCGCCAGACCGACTTCATAGATATAAAAGTTCAGGCCCCAGATCCCAAAGAGGCGATGATATTGGCCAACACCATTGCGGAGGTGTATCACCGCTGGAGTCTGGAGCACAGCCGGGAGGAAGTGCGCAAGGTCAAGGAGTTCTTAGAGGAACAGCTCAGAAAAAAGGAGAAGGACCTGGTTGCCTCAGAGCTGGCACTTAAACAGTATCAGGAGGAACACGGGGTAGCGGAACTTTCGGCCGAGACAGAGCAACTTGTGGAACAATTAGCCGGGTTCGAGGCCCTATATAACGAGGCGAAGACCAAGCTGGGGGAGGCCCGGACGAGGCTGAGATACCTCCGCTCCCAGTACGCCGACCAGCTTCGGAGTCTGGACGAGGACATGCTCCACGTTACCAGCCCCCTCTTAGAGGAGCTGAGGGACAAGCTGGCGGAGCTGGAGGCCACATACGCCCGGCTCATCTCCCAGAACTACCGGGACGACCACCCCATATTGGCCAACTTGCGGGGGCAGATCGGACACATCAAGGAAAAGATGCGCCAGGAGATCCGCGCCCTGGTGCAGAAAGGCCTCTCCGTGTCCGATCCTATGGGATACTCCCAAGCCCTCTTAGAGCGCATCTACGGCCTTATGGTCGAGGTTGAGGCGGACAGCAGCCGGGCGAGGGCGTTGGGGGAGGTCGTGCGGCAGTATGAGGAGCGCCTCAAACAGGTCCCGGAAAAAAGCCTTCAGTTGGCCAGGCTCAAAAGGGCGTTTGAGGTAAATGAGAAGATATACATAATGATGAAGGAGCGCTTAGAGGAGACCAAGATCACTGAGGCCGGAAGGATAGGGAACGTTTTCTTAGTGGATCCGGCCAGGGAGCCTTTGTATCCGGTCAAGCCCAAAAAGAAGCTAAACCTCCTATTAGCCGCCATCATCGGGCTGGGGATGGGACTTGGGGTGGCATTTCTGATGGAGTATCTGGACACCTCCATCCACACTGTTGAGGAGATAGAAAAGCAGGGGTTTTCGGTGTTGGCCTGGGTTCCCAGGATACAGGTGGCCGGACGAGGAGGGGAATACTTTATGATGTCCGAGCGGCTGACATCCCATTTGGAGCCCAGGTCCCCGGTTTCGGAGTCCTACCGGACTTTGCGGACCAACCTTCAGTATGCCAGAGCCAGCCAGGCCCTCCGTTCCCTGGTGATCACCAGCCCCAGCCCTAAGGAGGGCAAGTCCACCACTGTGGCCAACCTGGCGATCGTTATGGCCCAGGCAGGGATGCAGGTGCTTTTGGTGGACAGCGACCTGAGGAGGCCGGTCTTACATCACCTGTTCGGCCAGGATAAAGAGCCTGGACTTACGGAGGTGGTTTTGGGCAGGGCATCTCCTGAGGAGGTGCTCAGGTCCACCGAGGTGGAAGGTTTGACGTTATTGCCCTGTGGCACGATCCCTCCAAATCCTGCGGAGCTTTTAGGGTCGGAGGGTATGCACGAGCTCGTGCGTCAGATGGGACGACGATACGACTTCGTGCTTTTGGATGCCCCTCCGATCATTGTGGTGACGGATGCGTTGTTGCTTTCCAAGGAGGTGGACGGGACCCTTCTGGTGGTCCGGGCGGGCCAGACTGACCGGAACGCCCTTCTGCGTGCCAGGAGTTTGTTGGACCAGGTGGGGGTTCAGGCTGTTGGGGTGGTGTTGAATGACATAGATGTGACAGGGGGATACGGGAAATATTACTATCCATACTATTATTACTACTACTATTAC
>DTXA01000570.1 GCA_012962735.1 Candidatus Latescibacterota bacterium | reverse complement strand
TAAGGAGATCTTTGGGTTATGATGAGGATAAAGGTAGGAACCAGGGGTAGCAAGTTGGCTCTGGCTCAGGCGGAAGAAGCCAAACGGGAGCTCGAGAGACTCGGGCTCGACGTAGAGCTGGTCATCATAAAGACCAAAGGCGACATCCACAGGGAGATCCCGGTCGAAAAGCTCGGCAAGGGCGTCTTCGTCAAGGAGATAGAGAGGGAGCTCCTGGAGGGAAGGATAGACGTGGCCGTTCACAGCTCAAAGGATATGCTTTCGGAGCTCCCCGAAGGGCTGGAGGTGGCGGCGTATCTGAAGAGAAAGGACCCGTCCGATTGTCTGGTGACACGCAAGGGGGGAAAACTCCGCGAACTCAAAGAGGGGGCGAGGATCGGAACGTCGAGCCTGAGGAGGGCATTTCAGATCCTGGAACGAAGGGTGGATCTTGAGATCGTCCCCATAAGGGGCAACCTTGACACAAGGCTCAGAAAGTTGTGGGGCGGGGTTTGTGACGCTTTGGTGGTGGCCTATTCGGGCCTTTTGAGGCTGGGGATGGAGTCGTTGGCCTCCGAGATCTTCGATCCTTACCGTTTCCTCCCATCCCCCGGTCAGGGGGCCCTTGCGCTCGAGATGAGAGCAGGGGATCAGATCGCTTCTCTCGTCAAATCCATAGACCATCCCCCCACAAGGGCCGAGGTCGAGGCCGAAAAATCCTTCCTCAAAGCCCTGGGGGGAGGCTGTAGAAAGGCGATCGGAGCCTACGGGAGGTTCAAAGGAGGCGAGGTTCACCTCAAAGGAATCCTCTATCTCGAGGGGGAGAGGTTTGAGGCCGAGGGCGAAGGTGAAAACCCGGAGGAGCTGGGAAGATGGGTTGCAAAGGAGATACTGAGAAGAACCGGGGGAAGGTTTATATCGTAGGGGCAGGTCCCGGCGACCCCTCGCTCATAACGAAAAAGGGGCTCGACCTCATAAGGAGGGCCGATTGCATACTTTACGACGCCCTCGCCCCCGTGGAGCTTCTATTTTACTCCAAAGAGGAGGCCGAGCTTATCCCTGTCGGGAAGAGATGGGACGTGAGACAGGATGAGATCAACGAGATGATGGAGATGAAGGCCAGGGAGGGGAAGCTGGTCGTCAGGCTTAAAGGGGGAGACCCATTCGTATTCGGCAGGGGAGGTGAGGAGGCGGAATATCTGAGGGAGAAGGGGATAGAGTTCGAGATGGTCCCCGGGGTGAGCGCCCTCTCGGCCGTTCCGGCCTACGCCGGTATCCCGCTCACCCATAGGAGGTCATCCTCTTCCATCTGCGCCGTGACATGTCATGAGGACCCCAACAAGGGGGAAAGGCTGAACTGGGAGGCCGTGGCGGAACTGAAGGGAACGTTGGTGCTCTTCATGGGGGCTCGAAACGCCAAAGAGGTGAAGGAGAGGCTGATCTCATCGGGGATGAGCGGTGATCTGCCGTTTGCCACCATAACCTGGGGAACCACCTCGATGCAGAGGGTTACATCCGGCAAGCTCTATGAGTTGGGTGAGAAACGGCTCGAACCGCCCTCCCTCACCGTGATAGGCGATGTGGCGAAGCTCAGAGGGAAGCTATCCTGGTTCGAGAGGAAACCCCTCTTCGGGAGGAGCGTGCTCGTTATAAGGCCTAGAAAGGAGGCGCTCAAGCTCGCCGAGCGTCTGAGGGGATACGGAGCCAGGGCGCTGATCTTCCCCGCCATAAAGTTCATCCCGCTTCACCTGGAGGAGGATACGCTGAGGGAGGCCATAAGCTCCGACTGGATGGTCTTCACGAGCAAGAGAGGGGTCAGGTTCTTCATCCGAGCGCTTCAAACGAGGGGACTTGACCTAAGGAGCGTGAGATCAAAGGTGGCGGCGATCGGTCCAGTTACCGCCGAGGAGCTGAGGAGGGTTGGGATGCTACCCGATCTGATTCCCGAGAAATTTTCGTCAGAGGGGCTGCTGAGGAGTTTCACCGAAGTCGATCTCTCCGGAAGAAGGGTGTCGCTCATGCGGTGCAGGGGAGGGAACGTGACCTTGAAAAAGGGGCTGGAGGAGCTGGGAGCCGAAACGGTGGAGGTGGAGCTCTATCGGAGCGCCCCATCGGGCGAGAGAGAGGCGAAGATATTGAGACCACTGCTTCGGCAGATGGACACCTTCATCTTCACGAGTCCCTCCTGCGTCTCATCTTTTCTGGAGAGGTTCGGCGAGGAGGGGAGATCGGCGCTGAAAGAGGGGGTCATAGCCGCCATAGGACCCGTCACGGCAAGGAGCCTCGAGGCGAAGGGGTTCACGGTGGATATAATGCCGGAGGTCTACACGGGCGAGGGTATAATCGAGGAGATGAAACGATGGTTCAAAGAATCTTTCATCCCGGTTAGGAGGTGAAACAGGTATGGAGATTCGACATTATAAATTCAAAAGGATAACCCTGGACCCGAATAAATGTTTCGGTAAACCCTGTATTCGTGGATTGAGAATCCCGGTCTCATCCATCCTCAGCTATCTGAGCTCAGGGATGACGATGGAGGAAATTCTGAAGGAATGGCCCGAACTGGAACGAGAAGACATCTATCAAGCTTTAGGATATGCTGCTTGGGTTATGGAGGAGAGAATCGTACCAATGGAGAAGGTTGTTAAATGAAGTTTCTGTTGAACATGAACCTACCGCGAACTCTTGCTCGGTTATTATCCTTGGCAGGTCATGAATGCCGTCATGTAGGAGATATAGGGTTATCCTGATTCCGCCTTCGCAACACTCATCCGGATAATCTATTTGCTCAGATTATGG
>DTXA01000569.1 GCA_012962735.1 Candidatus Latescibacterota bacterium | reverse complement strand
GGTTCTTAGAAATTTGGCATGGGTTTTGTTCTCGATACTCCTTACGACCTCGGCGCGGAGCGTGAAGGTAGAGGACATGTTCCGTCCCGAGAACATAGGGAAGGCATTTTCGGAAAGCGCTGAGGGGAAGCTCGAAGTTGGCTTCGCGAGCGTGAGCATAGACCCCACCTGGCCCGTGGTGCTTCCCTATGGTAAGCAGGAGGAAGTCCTCGAGTTCTACAGAGGACCTTGTTGGGCCAAGGCCGCAGTCCTCCAGGTGGGGGACCTCAAGGTCGTCTGGGTGGAACTGGACGTCATAGGCTTGACCTTCCAGCCGGCCTGCGAGGTCAGGGAGAGGATAGCATCCGAGGTCGGGATAGCTCCGGAGTACATAATTCTGGGTACCACCCACAACCACGCCTATCCTAGGGTCTACGACAAGGTGAAGGATTGGGTCGCGGAACGCACTGCCTTGGCGGTAAGAAGGGCGCTGGATGATATGAACGAAGCCCGCATAGGAGTGGGCCATAGGGTTCTGAGGTCGGACCTGGTCAACAACAGGGAGAAGTTAGATGGCCCGACCATGACCGACCTCTACGTGTTCAGGATAGACGATCTTGATGGAAGGATGAAGGGGGTAATCTTCAACTTCCCCGCCCATGCGGTGATGTTGACCAAGTCCTGGAGCCCTGAAAGATTGGGGATGATAGGGCCGGATTGGCCGGGATACGTAAGGGAGTTCGTAGAACTTCGGACCAAGCTCGACCGGCTCTGGGAAGTGTACCTCAAAAGCCGGGGCGTCCCCACCGAGGTCTTCACCATGTTCGCCCAGGGTGCCTGCGGGGATCAGGTGGGCCTGGGGCAGGGGCCCACCGTGCACGAACTGGAAGGAGACCTCAGGCCTTGGAAGGAGGTCTTCGTCAAGACCGTAGCCCGGAACGTGATGGAGATGCTCCCGGAGATAGAGACCACCTCGCATGTGAAGATGAGCTTTAAGTGGAAGACGGTGAAGCTTTCTTTCGACGAGGAGCTGAGGAAGAAGTACCCCAAAAAGGATCGGTGGAAGAGGCCCGAGGCCACCCTCCTTCAGGCCCTGATCCTCGACGACACTGCGGTTCTGGTCTTTCCGGGGGAGCTTGTGGCCGAGCTTGGGCTGAAGTGTCGGGAGAACTCCGGCTTCGAAAACACCGTCATCGTCGGGTACGCCAACGACGCGGTCGGGTACATCGTATCCGAAGGTGAGGCGCTTGAAGCGCTCACCTACGCAAGCACGGGATCTATGTTCGGCCCCCAAAGGGGAAGGACGATCGTCACAGAGGCCATAAGGTTGGTCAATCCCGAATATCAACCAGAACCTCCGTTCGACCCGGAGACCTTCGGCAGTATCGCCGGAAGGGTTTATTACGACGGGAAGTTCAGGTTGGTGGTGGGAGTCATGGATCTGCCCCGGAGGCCGGGCTACGGC
>DTXA01000568.1 GCA_012962735.1 Candidatus Latescibacterota bacterium | reverse complement strand
CAGGAGCGAGGGAGGCGGTATTACTGGAAGCTTTTATTCTGGACCCTGGCCCGCCGTCCCCGACTATTCTCTTGGGCGGTGACCTTGAGCATCTACGGGTTTCACTTCCGTAAGGTCACGGAAGAAGGCGCCCTTAGATAGCTGAATATGGAAAAGCCCTATGTGACCAGAGCTCATGTGGTGGACGCCCTTTTGGAGTTGGTGGGGCCGGAGGGAACGATGATGGTGCCCACCTTCAACCACCATAGGGCAGGGAGACCCATCGGTCAACGGTGCCGTCACCGAGGCTCTGTTCAGGAGGCCGGAGGCTAAGAGGAGCCTGCACCCCACCCGTATGCGGTCATTGGAAAGGAGGCCGAGGAGCTCTTGGGGCTGAGGGCCTTCGATATCCGCTCGCCCTTGGGCAAGCTGGCCCAGAGGGGGATATGTGGTGCTGTTGGGGGTAGAGATGAACGTGAACACCGTGGCGCACGTGGGGGAGACCATGGCGGAGGTACCGTGCCTCGGGTTCAGGAGGCTCCCCTGCGGCCCGCCCAACGATGGGAGGACTTATGGCCAGGAAAGCCCTGATGTTGGGGATGGATGCACTGATGCCCACGCTGTTGGAGCGATTCGTGGAGGAGGGAATACTCCCGAACTTCGGGAAGCTCTTCCGGGAGGGATGCTTCTGCCGCTTAAGGCCCGTCATCCCGGCCCAGACCCCATCCAATTGGCAGACCATCGCTACGGGGGCTACGCCCGGCACGCACTCGGTCGTGGTCTGGGGAGCGCACAGGCTGGACGACCCGGCGCCCGAGCACCACAGGGCGGAGGCGTTTTCGTCGGGGATATGCCTTGCGGAGTATATCTGGGAGGCGGTGGCCAGGGAGGGGAAAAGGAGCATAGTCATGAACTACGCGGGTTATCCTCCCACGTCCGAGAAGGCGACATTCTTGGACCGCATCTATCGTCCGGCCAGGTCGTACTACGATGTCGCACTCCCGACGGTATACCATACCCTGAAAGTGGATGCAGGTGATCCCATAACATTTTCCAAGGCTGAAGGATGGGCGTCCCTTCCGAACTCCCACCTGCTCCCTTTAGAGGCCGAGGTGGGGGTTGAACCTTCGTCCGAGGGCGAAGGTCCGACATATAGGGCCCTCCTCTGGGCTGAGGGGGATGGTTACGACACCCTGGCGTTCTGTCGGGAGAGGAATCTCAGAGCCGCCCTGTTCGGGCTCAAGGTCGGGGAGTGGAGTGGTTGGGTTAGGGAGAGGTTCTGCACTGAGGAGATGGGCGAGGTAGAGGCTACCTTTCGTTTTAAGCTGGTGGAATGCTCCCCGGAAGGGAATAAGGTGCGGGTCTACCGGAGCGAGGCCTTCCCGACGGACGGTAGGTTCTGCTCCGACCCCGAACTCGGCAGAAAGCTCGTGGAGGAGTTGGGCCCCTACGTGCACGCTATGATGACTGTGGCGCTCCACGTTCGGGAGGGGATATTGGACTGGGAGACTGTGGACCAGGCGCTCTCGGACGAGGCCGCATGGTGGTCCGAGGCCGCCCGACTGGCCATGGAGGAGGCCGGTGCGGAGCTTCTCTACCTCCACTGGCACCTCCCCGACCTCGTGGAGCACAGGCTGGTGCCGTTGGTCGACCCCACGGGGACGGAATACTCCTCCGAGAGGGCGCAAGATGCCTGGGAGGAGCTGAGAAGGTACTACCGTGCTATGGACAGGTTTTTGGGAGAGTTCCTCCGTTGGGTGGACCTCAGTCGGGACGTGATAGTGGTGACCTCCGACCATGGTATGCCGGCCAACCGGAAGGCAGTGTCCCTCGTGAACGCCTTTCGGGACAAGGGCTGGCTGACGTTCATACCGGACGGGCAGGCCGTGGACTGGGGCCGGAGCAAGGTCTTCTTCGAGCAGAACCACCTGTGGATAAACCTGAAGGGCCGGGAGCCCACGGGTGTGGTTTCCCCTGAGGAGTACCCGAGTCTGCGGGCTGAGGTACAGCGACTTATGCGGGACCTCAAGGACCCCGAGACCGGGGAGCACGTGTTCGCCCTCGTGCTGACGAGGGAGGAGGCGCCCGTTGTGGGGCTATGGGGAGAGCACATTGGAGATTTAGTGTTCTGCTACTCAGGAGGATATCGCTGGTCCGGGGACGAGGTACTGAGGATGGGGGAGGAAAGGGCGGTCTTCCCCTGCGGCGGAGGGAACCACGGCCCCATGGTGCCCACTTACGAGACCGGGGTGGGCTCCAACTACGGGGTGCTGGTCTTAGCCGGCGCTGGGGTCAGGAAAGGGGTGGTGGAGGAGCCATCCCGAAGGGGCTCGAGATGTACAACGGACGTCGTCCCAACCTTAGCCTATCTTCTGGGGGTCGGCCCTCCAGCCCAGAGCGAAGGGAGGGTGCTCCACGAGTTTCTGGAGGGGTTCCGTGCTCAGGTGCCAAGGAGGAAGCTTGTGCCCTTGGAGCGGAAGGTGAAGCAACAGAGGAAGCCGAAGGCCCCACAGCTTAAGGGAGATGTGACAGATGAGGAGAGGTGAAGATGCCTGCCAGGGAGCTTAAATGTCCGAGATGCGGGGAGTCGGTGCACATATACAGGAACCCGATCCCCACTGTGGACGTTATAATAGAGGTCGGGGATAAAGTGGTGTTGATATCCAGGAAAAATCCACCATATGGGTGGGCCATCCCGGGGGGATTTGTGGACTATGGGGAAAGTTTGGAAGAGGCAGCAGTCCGGGAGGCGAGGGAGGAGACGGGGCTGGAGGTGAAGCTTTTGGAACAGTTTTACACCTATTCCGACCCGGAAAGGGACCCTCGCCACCATACCATCACCACGGTGTATGTAGCTAAGGCGGAGAGGGTTCCGAAAGGATTGGACGATGCTCGGGAGGCCGGACTTTTCTCCGATGGTGGACTTCCGGAGCCCCTGGTTTTTGACCACGGGCAGATACTGAAGGATTACTTTGAATACAAGCGCACGGGCAGGAAGCCTCAACCCCGCACCTCACATTCCCCAAAGTAACCCGCAACTCGGGCGCATAGCTCCCCGAGGAGCTCGGGAGGGGTGGGGTCCACCTTTCTGAAGTCCGGGTCCAACGTCCTTACAGGCCGGAAGGCCTGGAGAGCATAGCGGGGAGCACCTTTCAACCAACGGGCGATCTCCTCGTATTCGCCGTCCTTCAAGAGGCTCGGGACCACTGTGGTGCGGAATTCGTGCGGAACACCTGTCTCCCTGAGAAGCTTTACGGTCTCTTCTATCTTAGACAAATCGACAGGGGCTCTGACCATCTCCAAGTACCTTGAAGGGGGAGCCTTTATATCTACCGCCACGTAGTCCACAAGCTTCTCCCCTAAAAGCTCCCTTAGAAAGCCTGGATGATGTCCATTGGTGTCGATCTTTACATCTATCCCCATATCCTTCACCTTCTTCAGGAAAGGAGCCAGGTCCCGGTGAAGTAAGGGCTCCCCTCCTGTGATGCATAGACCGTCCACGAAGCCCTTGCGCTCCTTTAGGACTTTTAATACCTCATCCTCCGAAATCCTCACAGGGTACTCCCCACGGACGAGCTCGGGGTTTTGGCAGTAAGGACAGCGGAAGTCGCACCCCACCGTGAAGACCGTCACGGCCAGATGGTCCGGGAAGTCCAGGGCTGACAGTTTCTGTATCCCCCCGAAGGTCATCCTTCCTCGTTTGTGTGCCCCAAAAGGTTCTTTGCTCCGATGCTTTTTTGGGGCCTTATTAGGGCGTGGTCCCCCCAGCCACCCGATGGGCCCACCGGATGGGTTCGGGAAGGCGGTACCCCCGACAGGTGGCCAAAACATACCGGACGGCCGACTCCAACCCTATAAGGTGGCCGGGGGAGACATACACCGCCCGAACTCCATACCTCGTGCGCACGACGGCCCCTATGACCTCGTCCCGTTCGTATAGGTATTCGCAGGAACCGGCCTTTTCCTCGGGCTCCCTGTGTCTTCCCCAGAGCCTGGACTTGGCGCATCCCACGGTGGGCAGCTTCAAAAAGAGCCCCAAATGCGAGGCTATGCCGAGACGCCTGGGATGGGCTATGCCCTGTCCGTCCACGATTACCAGGTCCGGCTCAGTGCGGAGGTCTTCGAAGGCCCGCAGGATGGTAGGGCATTCCCGAAAGGACAGGAGGCCGGGGATCTAAGGGAACTTTATCTCCTCTTCTGCCACCGCCCAGTCGAGGAGGTTAAGACCGGGGAAATCCAACACCACAACAGCAGCCCGGGCCCTTTCTCCCTTGACCCCTACGTCTACCCCTGCCACCTTCTGCACATCTCCGGGGTCCCCCTGGATCACGACTTCCCCCGCCAGCTTCCTTTGGAGCCGAACCGCCTCATCGGGAGAGAGAGCCCATTCATGCTGCCTAAATATTCGCATCCGGCCGCAGCAGGACGAAGAACTCCCTGTTTCCCCCGGAGCCCGGAACGGGGGAGGGCTCCACGCCCAATACCTCAAGCCCCAAAGTTTTTATCTCATTCAATGTTCTGTGCACCACCGTCTTCAGGCACTCCGGCCGTACGATACCCCCCTTGCGCTCCTTAGGGAAAGCCTCGTACTGGGGTTTGAGGAGAGAAATTATAAGGCCGCCCGATTTCAAAAGGGAGGCGGCCTTGGACGCTATGAACTTCTGGCGAGTCCAGCCTACGTCCACGGTGACGAGGTCCACAGGCTCGGGGAGCTCCATATAGAGGGCGTTGGTGCCCTCCATAACCACGACCCTTGGATCGTTCCTCAGCTTCCAGTCCAACACCCCCTTGCCCACCTCTACGGCGTACACCCTGGCAGCGCCACGGCCGAGCAGACAGTCCACAAAACCTCCCACGTGGGAACCAAGGTCTGCGGCCACCTTGCCTTCCACATCTACACCGAACTGATTTAGGGCGTGATCCAACTTCTCCCCGGCCCTGCTTACGAACCTCCTTTTATACATCCTCTTTTGTACACGCTCAGCCTGCACTCACCGCACTTCGGGTCGATGATATGCATATGCGCCTCGAAGCCGTGCTTCTCCAAAAGCGGGGGGTACAGCCAAGCGCAATGCTCGCAGTAATCGGGGTAGCGGGGGGAAGGACCTTCGTTAAGCAGGGCGACCGATGGGCACCTGTGCATATCTATGTAGAAAGCGTCCTCCTTGACGGTCATCACATAGTCCGCCCCCTCTTCCGTAAGAGTGCGGGTCCAGTACTCGCGCATCCCCTGTATGCCCTTTTCCCCGACCAGGCGGTCCAAGTTCCCTAAGAACTCGTACGATATGCCCTTCCAAAGTTCTATCACAGCCTCCTTGCCGTGGCGTTCGTGTAGGAACTTGAAGAGTTCGTTGTAGGCCCATATGAACTCCGTACAGGAGATCATCCCCCCCTCCAAAAGCGCTGAATACACCGGCCGACCTTCTGGTCGTACTCGACCGAACAGCCGTACCCCACAGGCCTGCAGATGCCTTCGTTCACAATGCGGGTGCTCTCGCAGAAGCGGTCGGCCAGCCTGTACCCCCGATCCCTGATGTGATGGATCACCGGACAGCGGTGCACCTTCAGAACCAAAACGCCGTCCTCGTAGGAGAGGACGAAGTCCTCCCCCTCCCTGCAGCCCTCTAAGATGAACACCTTCCTCCAATACTCCTCTAAGGCTGAAAGCCCCTCCCATTTCAGCCGCTCCCTCAAAGGTCTGTACACCTCCTCAGCCACACGACACAGGTACGCCTCCATCTCCTCCGGGCCATAGCGCTCCAAAAGGAACTGGAGTCCGAAGCTCAGGGCCCCGTGGAAGTCTTTGTGGACGTGTTCGTGGGCCATTACGTCTTTATAACCCAAGAAGTTCTTCGCTTAGATACTTTTTGGGGCCCATGAGGTCTCCGGTTGGTTTGCATTAGACTGAAAGAGAGAGTTAACGTGAACGATCATTTCTCGGGGATATATTGGACCTTCCGCCCAGAAGGTCCTCTATGAACCGGTCAGCTATCTGGAGGGCCTCCCTCCAGGAACAGCCGTATAACACCTTGATGAGGGCCACGCCCCCGAAAGCTAAAAGGGCGGCCAGAACCAGCAATCTCCCCAATGTCTTCATAACCACCTCCTGCGATGTACATGCCCCAAAAAGTATCGAAGCGGAGAACTTTTTAACCGAAGACGTTCGTCTGTTCAAACTGGGCGATAGTCTAAAGCCTACCCCCTACGCTCACCCGGTGCACCTCCCCCAGCTCCCCGAAGAGGGTGTATGCATAGTCCAGCCTTACCCTCCGAATCACGACCCCGAACCCAGCCGACAACCCCCCATATTGGCCTTCCAGGTCCCTGGCCGCCCTGCCGTCGTACCCGAGCCTGAAGGTCAGGGCCCTCCCGATGTGGGCCTCACCCCCGCCGGAGATATAGGGCAGGTTGTCGTTAGGCAGAACTACCTCCCCGACCAGGACCACCGGGAGGTGGGCCAACAGATGTGAGAAACCGGCCTTTACAGCCGCCGGCAGGGCATCCCTGTGGTCCCTGTATCCCTTGCGTACGAACCCCATATTCACTAAGGCCAGAGCCACAGATGTCCTCCCCCAAGGTGCCCTCCAGAGAAGGCCGAAGTCCAGGGCATAGGCGTCGGCGGTATAGTCTCTTATGTATGAGTATATCGCCCTGAGGCCCATCCCCAAGGAGAGCCCCCATCCGAACTTCCCTGCAGCGGTCATGTATAGGCTAAAGTCCCCGGCACGAAAGGTCCCCTCGACGTTTCCGCCCCGGTCGATCTCCGTGAGTTCGCCGTAGGAGAGGTGGAAGAGTCGCAAACCTAAGGACATACGATTTCCAAGGGGATAGGCCACCCCCGCCTCCCCGAGGCGGATATCCATCAGGTAGTCGCCGTAGGTGAAGGACCACCGGGGCTCACCAGAGAGCGCGGCTGGGTTAGAGAAACCATCCTCTAAGGCTACACCCACCCCTCCTAAGGCTGCGGAACGGGCGTCGGGGAAGAATTTCAGGAAGGCGAAGCCCGTGGTGCCCGTTTTCGAGTAGGACTCCCGGGCACAGGGAAATGAGGGGAGGAGCAGGAGGGCCAATAGGCAGAACAGGGCTCTCATGTCCGGCTCCCCTCGAATTCTCCCAGCCGCTCCCCCACCTCCACCCTGTGCCCCCGGACGAACTCGGCCGATGACATTTTCCTCCCCCCTTCGAGCTGGACCTCCGTCAGGTATAGTCCTCCTTCGCCTGCTGCCACGACCATCCCAGCCCGGCCGTCGGCCTGGACCACCTCGCCGGGTTTCCCTTCGACCTCTGGCACGATCCTGGCCCGATGGACCTTCAGGACCCGGTCCCGCCAGGCCGTGAAAGCACCGGGGATCGGGTTAGTCCCCCGTATGAGGTTGCAGAGGGCCTCTGCTGGGCCCTCCCACCGTATCCTGGCGTGTTCCTTGGTGAGCTTGGGCGCCCTGGGCCAGTCTCCAGGGGGCTGGGGGATGCGGGAGGCCTTCCCCTCTGCTATGAGGTCCACGGTGTGGGCGAGGAGATCGGCTCCCAGTACCTTTAGGCGGTCGTGTAACTCCCCGGCGGTCTCGTCCGGACCTATGGGGACCCGCTCCTGCAGGATGATGTCCCCTGTGTCAACCTCCGGCTCTATAAAGAGGGTGGTTGCACCTGTCTCCCTTTCCCCATTTATGATCGCCCACTGTATGGGCGCAGGACCTCTGTACTTGGGCAGGAGGGAAGGGTGTAAGTTCACCACGCCCCCTTTGGGGAGCTGCAGCACAGCTTCAGGCAGGACCCTAAAGGCCACCACCACGAAGAGGTCGGCATCCAATGCTTTAAGCTCCGATAGGAACCCTTTATCCCTCAGGCGCTCGGGCGTCGACACGGGGAGGTCCACCTTCAGGGCGAGCTCCTTCACCGGCGTGGGCTCCAAGCGCCTCCCTCGGCCCCGTGGCCTATCGGGCCTGGTGACCACGCCCACCACCCGGTGTGGGCCCTCGAGGAGGCGCGCCAGGCTGGGGACGGAGAATTCCGGGGAGCCCATGAAGACTATGCGGAGCGTTCTCATACGGCTCCGATACTTTTTGGGGAACCTGAAGGTCTTCAGTCAGCTTGTATTAGACCAAAAAAGTGGTTTTAAAGTGGACGATCATCCTTTAGAGATATGTCGCCCTTGGCTATCCGAAGGAGCTTGGGCTTCAGGAGCTGGCGTTTGAGGAAGGGAAGGTGGTCCACGAAGAGCACGCCGTCTAAGTGGTCCACCTCGTGGAGGATGACACGGGCCAACATCCCCTCGACCTCTATTTCATGGGAGTTGCCGTCTATGTCCAAGAACCGCACTACGATCTTCTGGGGACGCACTACATCGGCCCTGACCTCCGGGATGCTCAGACAGCCCTCTTCGTAAACCCATTCCCCTTCCTGGCCGAGGACTTTCGGGTTGACCAGTATAAGCGTACGCCCATGGTTTCCCCTTAAGGATAAGTCCACAACCGCAAGGGAGACCGATTCCCCCACCTGGGGAGCGGCCAGGCCTATGCCGCCTCTGGCGAACATCGTTTCGGCCATGTCCTCGGCCAGCCGGACCACCTGCTCCGAGATGTCGGATATGGGCTTCACAGCCCTCCTGAGTACAGGGTCCCCGTAAAGACGAATATCCCGAATCATCTCTCCATTTTCCGAGCTATAGCCGAGCGGGATATCTCTATCTTCACGTTGTCCGCGACCTTGAGGACAACCGTACCCTCCCGCTCCTTGAATCCCACTATCTCGCCGTGGATCCCCCCCGATGTGACCACCCTGTCCCCCTTCTCCAGGCTCTCCAACATCCTTTGATGTTCCTTTTGGCGCTTCTGTTGGGGCCGGATGAGGAGGAGGTACATAACCAGGAGGATAAGAATCAAAGGCAGGAAAGCCCCCAACCCATCTCCTGTGCGTCTTCCCTCCTCCGCAGCCCAGGCGATATCTTCCCAGTACATCAGCTTCCTCCTTGATTCATATGCCCCAAAAAGTTCTTTACCTCGATACTTTTCGGGGGCTCCCAGGCTTTCCTATTGAGCCGGCGGATATCTGCCTATTCTGAACGATCTAAATAAAGTTATGAGCCCGGCAGGAATCGAACCTGCGACCAACGGCTTAAAAGGCCGCTGCTCTGCCAACTGAGCTACGGGCCCATTTAGCT
>DTXA01000567.1 GCA_012962735.1 Candidatus Latescibacterota bacterium | reverse complement strand
GACAACCCAGCACAGGTTTTATCTTTTATTTTTATCTTTTATCTTTTATCTTCTCCTCTTGGACGAATGACCTAATACACCACCCCCACCGTCCGATGCACAGTGTACTCCCTGGCATCGGAGTCCACCCGAATGCGGCAAAGGTACACCCCCGGAGGTACGAGATCACCGGACTCATCTCGCCCGTTCCAGACATACCGCCCCTCCTCCCCTTTCTGAAGCTCCTGAACCAGAACGCCCTGTACATCATAGATGGCCACCTCCGGCTCCTTTCCCTCCACCTTCAACACACTGAACACAATTTCCGCCTCCTCATTGATCCCATCCCCGTTGGGCGTGAAGATCGAAGAAACGCGGAGATTGCCTATCAGATCCTGGCTCTCCGCCAGGGTCGGTAGAAAAATGAGCGTCGCCTTGGGTGCAGAGGGGTCCACCCTCTGCCAAACCCCGGCTGTTCCGACAAAGGCATCGAATACAATCCCATTCTCGGCGACTTTCGCCTTGAATCGGACCAATACCGAATCCCCTTTCACCAACATAGGAAGGCCAATCCAAAGCGAGTCTGACCCCATCTCCACAAACGCAGGGGACTCTTCCCTCCCGTTGATCTCTAAACGCACCGTATCCCCCACCACTGGAGCACGAATCAGCACCTGATCGAACCCTGGGTCTCCGGGATCTGCCTCAGGCCACATCCTATACGTATACGCTAAGGGACGATCCACCTCCCGAACTTCCCTGGGCACTACCGCACCCGTAATCCTTCGCACCAGAGGATTCGTAAGCTCCACATACAACCCCCTCAACATCGGAGCCCTATTGGGATCCTCCGTTAAGAGCTTTACCTGGAACTGGGCAAACTTATTAGGGGATGGGGATAGAAAAGGTCCCAACTGGGGGTAGACTGGACTCCACCTGCTCCAGCCCTCCCCCGGTTTAAATCCTCTCACCTCGATCGGCCCTCTCAAAAACTTTTTTAACCTGTAATACTCCTCCTGGGTGACCTCGTCTAGTTTTCCCCCGATTTTCTTATAGTAGGCCTTCAAGGTATCCAGTGCATCGCCGCTCCGAGTTCGAACCTCCACCCTCGTCACAGGAAATAGAGCTTGTTCTGCCTCCCACCTAAGCCTGGAGACGAGCTTCTCCTTGCCAGGACTGCCGGCCAGCTTCGCCAGATCCACAGGCTGAGAGGTGAGCACTGCCTCCGCAGGATACCCCTCCCCGAATATCATCACCTCAAAGAGCTTAATTTCACCTCTGCCCCACCTATAAAGACCATGGGCGACTCGGAAGAAGAGGTGGCGTACCTTCCTGCGTTCCATCGTATGGTTGTAGCGGAGCTGATAGGGCACCTCCAGATTCTCGACATCGGCTACAGGTTGATACGCATACTTCCCCCCAGGCGGCCAGTGCACCGCTCCTCCCG
>DTXA01000566.1 GCA_012962735.1 Candidatus Latescibacterota bacterium | reverse complement strand
TGGGCCTGCCAGGGGTCTTCGGACCCCTCCCTGACCCAGTCGATCAGGTTGCGGCCTTCCCTCCGGAACAGGGCCACCCCTCCCCCCAGGGCCGGTTTACCGTACCGCAGGCCCACCTCGTAGGTCCAAGCTTCCTCGGGCATTAAGTTTTGGTTCCCTCGATTGGCCGGACTGCTGTAGTACAGCTCGGTATAGGTCGGCACCCGGAACGACCGTCCGAGCGAGCCGTACATCTGTCCCCCCTCACAGAACCGGAAGCCGATATCTGCTCCAGGCCAGAGCCTCCAGCCCCAGTCCGAGTAATAATACCCGTAAGCTCCTAAGGTGAGGGATAGCCTCCGATGCGCTGCTTGCAGCTCGAGGAACATCCCACCCCTGGTGCGGGAGTGGTCCCCGAGGTTGCTGCTTGCTATGGTCTCCTCCCCGAGCTCCCCGCCGAAGGCGAAAGCGCCCCAGGGCAGGGCAGCCGTGGACTGGAGCTCGAAGCTGTAGGAAGCGCTCGTATGGCGGTTGCGGTACCACCCCGGCCGGTCCCTGTCCAACACGAACTCGTCCCTGTGGCACCTCCAGTAGATTTTGGGTTCCCACAGGAGTCCGTACCGGACCAGGCTCGCCCGGAGGCTCAGGAACACGGTCCGGGTGTGTTCCCACTGGTTGGGGAACCGTTGGGAATAGAACCCGTCCGCCCCGAACTCCTTGTCGGTATATCCTCCGAACAGGGACATCTCCCCCGCGACCGTCCTGAGGATGGATCTGACGGAAGCTGTATAGATGCGGAAGTCGGTGTTGTCCATGTATCCTGCGGACCTCCTCCCGGAAAGGGAGAAGTGGAGACCTAAGTTCCCGCGCGAACCGGAGAGGGCGATGACCCCTTCGCAGAGGCCGTATTGGCCGGCAGCGGCCTTTAGCGCCGTGTGGCCGTCCCGTCGGGTGATGATGTTGATCGCACCGCCGAAGGCATTGGGCCCATATAACCTGGAACCAGGCCCCTTTAACACCTCTATCCGCTCCACATCGCAGGGGATCAAGGGTAGGTCCATGTTATGATGGCCGGTCTGGGGGTCGAAGACCTTCACCCCGTCTATCAAGACCAAGGTCTGCTCGAACGTCCCACCTCGTATGCTCACATCCGCCTG
>DTXA01000565.1 GCA_012962735.1 Candidatus Latescibacterota bacterium | reverse complement strand
CTGAGTTGCTTGATCGTGGTCAAGATCTCCATGCCGTCTTCCTCGGGAAACCTTATGTCGAGGAAGACCAGCGTAGGGACTTTCTCCCTCACGATCCTGAGAGCATCTGACCCGCTGCTGGCTGAAAAGACCTCGAAGTCATCCTCCAGGATGGCCCGTAGGGATTCCAAAATCGCAGACTCGTCATCCACCACAAGAACGGTATGTTTCCTCTGTCTCGCCAAGTTCCATTCCTCCCTTTCCGTGGCAGGTGCTGTCCAATCTCACCGCAGAGAAAGATAAATATTTAGATCTTCTCGAAGGGGAAAGACGAAGAGAGGGAGAGGATCCTCTCCCTCTCTCCTTGTCTCCCCTTCTCCCCCTCATTTACTTCCTTTTTCCGATAGGCGGTTATCGAAGTTGGTCTGCTCCAAGTGCTCCATTTTCGACAGTAGGGTGGTTCGGTTTATCCCCAGGAGGCGGGCGGCGGCGGAGCGATTGCCCCGGCTCTCATACAGCGCCTTTCGGATGAGCTGGTTTTCCAGCCACCGCAGAGCGTCCTTCAGCGGCCCGGCGGCTTCCTCGGCTCCCCGTCTTTCCAACCCTCCTATCAGGACCTCCAGGGGGAGGCTCTCCTGGGGGATACGGCGCGCGTCGACTAAAACCACCAGGCGCTCCAGGAGGTTCTCCAATTCGCGGACGTTGCCGGGCCAGGGATACTGCACAAGGCATTCCATCGCCTCCCGGGTCATGCCGTCTATGGATTTCCCCATCCTCCTGCTGAACTTGTCGAGGAAGTGTTTGACCAAGAGGGGGATGTCCTCCTTCCGCTCCCTGAGAGGGGGCAGATGAAGGGGGACCACGTTTAACCTGTAATAGAGATCCTCCCGGAGCTGGGATCGGACGATGGCTCCTTCCAGATCCATGTTCGTGGCGGCGATGATCCGTACGTCCACCGGAATGATCTTTTCCCCACCCACCCTCTGGATCGTCTTCTCCTGAAGTACCCGGAGGAGCTTGGCCTGGGCGCCCAGGCTGAGGCAGCCCACCTCATCTAAGAAGACCGTGCCTCCTCTGGCTATCTCGAACTTGCCCAGGACCCGCCGGTGGGCGGAGGTGAAGGCCCCCCTTTCATGGCCGAACAGCTCGCTCTCCATCAGCTCGGAGGGG
>DTXA01000564.1 GCA_012962735.1 Candidatus Latescibacterota bacterium | reverse complement strand
GGGGCGGGGAAGATCCTCCTCTTGGCCTCCGGGGAGGAGAAGGCCGAGGCCGTAAGCCGAGCACTGGGCGGTCCCATCGTCAGGGAAGTCCCTGCCTCGATCCTCCAGCTCCATCCCGATGTCATTGCGATCTTAGATGTCGCCGCGGCCTCGAAGCTCCCTATCCCTTATCTCTCCCGAGCTGGAGGAACCCAAGCTGGTCAGCATTAAGCCTCATCGAGGTCAGCCCGTTGCACTAATTCTAAGCCAAGCGAGTTCGCAAATAAGTTGCTCGAGCTCTCTCATCTCATCATAACGGGCAGGATGCTTCTTGGGATACCAAAAGCCTAAGGATCACTGTGGTCGAGGACTAGGGCGGGAGCACGGCCAACCCTTCCCGGGCAAAATCCTCATCCTCATCGAAGGCGAAGGCCTGAGCTCCCTCCTCCTTAACGTTCAAGAAGCCGGTGCGATCGACGAAGCTGACCGTCTGCCTTCCTCCAGCGGCCTCCAAGCCCGGCGATAGCGATGTAGTTCCTCGTCCGCCCAGATGAGCGCGATCACCCCCTCAATAGACGAATGGCGAGAGCCGGGCGACGGTTCAAAAGACCTCCGCCGGCTCAAGCTCCATCCCCAGGAGAGGCGAGCGCATCTTCTGGCCCTCCCAAAAGATCCCGACCAGGTCAAATCCCCGCTCCCCGAGCTGTAAAACTTCGATACTCTTGGTCTGGGGGTCGACCAGCCAGTATTCCTTCACCCCATACTTGGCATAGAGAAGCCGCTTGGCGATCCGGTCCCGCTCGGCGGTGGCCTCGGAGAGGATCTCAATTACGAGGTCCGGCGCGCCGCGGACGTTATCCTCGGTAATGACATCTAACCGCTCCTTGGAGATGAAGATAATCTCGGGCTGAACGACGGTCTCCTCCGAGAGGACGACATCGAAGGGGGCATCGTAGACCACCCCAAGGGCATGGTCTTGCACGAAGGCCCGTAGTAGAAACTCCAACTTCCCCGAGATCCGCTGATGATACTCCTTAGGTGAGGGGACCATGACCAACTTTCTGTTTATGGCATTGGTGAGCATTACAGTAAACCTCAATGGCTTAGCATTGCCGACAAACTTTTAGAGCTTAATGCCGTGGAAATTGGTGAGTATAAGGTTTACCATTTAAAAGACAGAGGCATAGACATTTTAAAGGGAAACGAAGAAGTAAGCATACGCGAGTCACGTTTAGCCGTGAGTAAAGCCACAAAGAAGAAAGCTAAATACTTTGACGACTATGAAGTTGAAACTTTTGACAGATTTAGAGTATTACGAAAAGAAATTGCCACAGCCAACAAAGTTCCTCCTTATGTTGTATTCT
>DTXA01000563.1 GCA_012962735.1 Candidatus Latescibacterota bacterium | reverse complement strand
TACTCTCAGTGGATTGAAAAGGCAGGATTTGTCCGCAAGATGAACCGTGGTCTTAGCATTGATTTTGGCGGTCCCTCAGAGGTACCTATAGGGTCCTTTACCTGGCCTGAATATGGTGAGTTCTACTTTGAGGAATTCGGTGAGGGCAGTTTCTTTTCTGATTATCTGGTCCCAGGGATCGGGCGTATTTACTTCGTAGGATCGACCGGAGGGCTTTTGGCTCCTCCTCCTTGGCCTCCTAACCCTGTCTGGAAGCTCAAACACGCCTGGGTCAACGGGGTGGAGTATAAGGAGACCACCCCGGTGGAGACGCTTTCGTGGGGAAAGGTCAAGAGGATGTACCGGTAACCTGATTCGAAGGGAAAGGAGGGAAATCAGATGAAAACGATGTTCAGTATCGCCGCGGGGAGCTTCTGTTTAGGGCTGCTTCTCCTCGTTTCCCCTTCTTATGGGCTGCTGGAGAAGACGGACACTAAGGCGGTGCTCTACCAAGCCACCCACATCGTTCAGGGGCGAGTGGTTCAGATCAACACGGAGTGGATTGATTATAATGGGATTCAGCTCTGGTCTAGGGTGACCATAAGGGTGGAGCGGCAGATGAAGGGCGAGCCGGTGGGATCTACGCTGATCCTGATGGTCAGGGGAGGCTGGGTGGGCGGTACCTATCTGGAGGCCGAGGACATCCCCCGCTTTGACATAGGTGAGGAGCTTCTGCTCTTCCTCGTTGGGAGCTCCCCGGAGGGGACGTTTAAGCTGATCAACGGCTACGCGGGAAAGCTCCTCGTAGAGCAGGGCAAGGTGATGGGAGGAAGGATCAGGGTGGACGACTATGTGAACGCTGTGCTCTCCGACGGCCCGAAGGCACTGGAGGAGTTGCTACACTCTATCCGCAGGGCATCAGCCAAGGTCCTTGCCGGCACACCCCAGATAACCGGTGTCAGCCCCAGCAAGCGAGATGGGGGAAGAGGATTGGATGTCACCATCACCGGAGAGAATTTCGGCTCCCAACGGGGAATGGGGACAGTTAAATTCTTTGGAAACATAAAAAGTGGGGGCCCTGGGTATTATGAACCGGGAGGTGACTACTTCTCCTGGTCTGACACCAAGATCGTCTGTAACGTGCCCATAGCCTCCAGTGCCAATGATGAGTACGGATGGGGTGTACGGGTCAGAAACGCCGACGGAGTTGAGAGTCCGGACTACCTCGGCTTTGATGTGGGATTCTCGGTCAGCCCTGCGTTAGAG
>DTXA01000562.1 GCA_012962735.1 Candidatus Latescibacterota bacterium | reverse complement strand
TCTCTGGAGGCCAGGGGGGATGGGGACTTCCCACCTCCCCGTCGTTCGGGAAGCCCCTCATCTCCCAGTATCCCATGAAGTCCTCCTCGTCCGAGATCTCTATCCTTATAATCCACTTTATCCACTTGTACCCGTACTTCCCCTCCACGACCAACTGGAGCGGGAAGCCCTGCTCGGGAGGGAGGGGAACGCCGTTCACCTTATACGCCAAGATGGCCTTCCTCTCGTAGAGGTCCTTGAGGGGAAGGGAAGTGTAGTAACCGTCGTGGGCGTAGAAGATAGCGACCTTAGCATCCTCCTCCACCCCCACCTCGGAGAGCAGGTCCTCTAAGAGCAGCCCCTCCCAGAGGGCGGTGACGCTCCAACCCTCGACACAGTATAAGGTTACGACCTTCCGGTGGCAAGGAAACCTCTTAAGCTCGCCGTACGTAAACTCCCTCGGACGTTCCACAAGGCCCACGACCTTGAGCCTGTATTTATTTATATCTATGTACTGCGGTCCCTTAATAGAGCTTTCCGGAAACTCGGTTACGGGGGTAAGCTTGCATCCCTTGTACTCCCTGAGCTCGTGGGCTCCGCAGCAAAGGCAGAGCAACGAGAACAAAGGGACCAGATCCCTCATCCTATCCCTCCGACCTTCCTGGCCATCATGAGGAAGTTCTCCGCTGCCTTGGCATCGTACGTTCCCGACGCCGTGCCGCTGAGCACGAGGCCCCTCGTCCCCAGGGCCCTCAGAAGTCTTTCAGCGGAGCGCCATATCTCCCCGAAATCCCTCTTCCCCAGCACCTCCATGTCGTCCAAGTTCCCGACTATGCATACGTTCTCCCCTAAGAGCTCCTTCGCCCTCTCGGGGACGAAGTCCCCCCAGGGAGGGGACTCTAAGGGATCGAGGGCGTTGGGGGATATCTCCCTTATCATCGGGAGGTAGCACATTATCGGGCCGTGGTTGTGCAGGTAGGCTATGGCTCCTGAACCCTTTATGAGGGCCACGAGCTCCTTGTCGTACGGGACCACGAGCCTGGAG
>DTXA01000561.1 GCA_012962735.1 Candidatus Latescibacterota bacterium | reverse complement strand
TAGAAAGATATGGGATAGAGAGGTTCGTGGAGAAGTGCAAGGAGAGGGTACTTAGGTTCTCCAAGGTTCAGACCCAGCAGTCCATAAGGCTCGGATACTGGATGGATTGGGAGAACTCCTACTACACGATGTCGGACGAGAACAATTACACCATATGGTATTTCCTGAGGAAATGCCATGAGATGGGATACATATACAAGGGGCACGACGTCATGCCGTGGTGCCCGAGGTGTGGCACTGGAATATCCGACATGGAGATAGCCACTGAAGGGTACAGGGAGCTCGAGCATTTGAGCATATACCTGAAGTTCCCTCTCCTGGACCGTCCGGGGGAGAGCCTCCTGGTATGGACCACGACCCCCTGGACCCTGACGTCGAACGTGGCGGCCGCGGTGCACCCCGAGCTCACCTACATAAGGGTCCGCCAGAACGGCGAGGTCTATTACATCGCCGAGGCGAGGAAGGATGTACTCAGGGGCGATTACGAGGTCTTAGGTAAGCTCAGGGGCGACCAGCTCGTGGGCCTCAGGTACAGGGGACCTTACGACGAACTCGAGGCCCAAAGGGGCGTGGAGCACAGGGTGATCCCCTGGAGGGAGGTGAGCGAGGCCGAGGGCACGGGCATAGTCCACATAGCTCCCGGATGTGGTAAGGAGGACTTCGCCTTGAGCAAGGACTTCGGCCTGGCCGTGATAGCGCCCATAGATGACCTTGGAGTCTTCTCCAAGGGCTTCGGATGGCTTGAGGGGAGGGAGGCCTCCGAGGTCTCGGAGGAGATCGTCCGGGACCTCAAGGGGAAGGGTCTGCTCTACTCCACCGAGATGTACGCACATAGGTACCCCGTATGTTGGAGGTGCGGGACCGAACTTCTCTTCAGGCTCGTGGACGAGTGGTTCATCTCCATGGACGAACTCAGGTGGCGCATAATGGAGGTCGCGAAGCAGATAAGGTGGCTTCCGGAGTTCGGGTTGGACAGGGAGCTCGACTGGCTCAGGAACATGGGAGATTGGATGATATCCAAGAAGAGATATTGGGGCCTGGCCCTCCCCATATACGAATGCCCCCAGTGCGGAAGCTTTCAGGTGATAGGAGGAAGGGAGGAACTTAAGGAGAAGGCGGTAGAGGGATGGGAGAGGTTCCAGGGACGTTCCCCCCACAGGCCCTGGGTCGACTTCGTGAAGATAAGGTGCCCAGGGTGCGGCTCCCTGGTCCCAAGGATACCGGATGTCGGGAACCCCTGGCTTGATGCCGGGATAGTTCCCTTCTCGAGCCTAAGGTACCTTGAGGACAGGTCGTATTGGGAGAAGTGGTTCCCTGCCGACTTCATAACTGAATGCTTCCCCGGCCAGTTCAGGAACTGGTTCTACGCGATATTGGCCATGAGCACCGTGC
>DTXA01000560.1 GCA_012962735.1 Candidatus Latescibacterota bacterium | reverse complement strand
GGAGACCAGAGGGATCGTGCGGGTGCACCAGTTCGACAAGGTGGAGTTGGTTAAGTTCGTAAAACCCGAGGATTCGGACGAGGAGCTGGAGAAGCTGGTTCAGGATGCCGAGGAGGTCCTGCAGCTTCTGGGCCTGCCTTACAGGGTCGTGCTGCTCTGCACCGGGGATCTGAGTTTTGCGGCGGCCAAGTGCTACGATATAGAGGTCTGGGCTATGGGGATGGGGAGGTACTTAGAGGTGTCCTCCTGCAGCAATTTCGGGGACTTCCAGGCCAGGAGGGCCGGTATCCGGTTCCGAAGGGTGCCCGGAGCCAAAGCCGAGTACGTCCACACCCTCAACGGCTCGGGCCTGGCCCTTCCCCGGACGGTCATAGCCCTGATGGAGAACTACCAGACCCCGGACGGGGCCATCGTGGTCCCGGAGGTGTTGCAGCCGTATATGGATGGCATGGAACTGATCGCATGTCCCCGCGAAGGACTTTTTGGGCTGTAAAGGAGGGGATGTAAGTGTCGGGCACCAGGTTCACCCCTTTCCTCTCCCCCGGGGGGCCGTCCAGGGTCCTGAGGGAGCTGTGGGAGCGGTTCCGATACGGGAGGGAGGCACGCCGAGGTAGGGGGAAGGTCTACATCTTCGGGCTGAAGGGGTACCTCTTCGCGGTTACCGTGGGGGTGGCATTCCTGTACCTGCTTTACACCCAGGGCGCCCTCCGCAGGCTCAGGGAGGAGGCCCAAGCTGTGGCCAGGATGTACGCCCATGTGACGGCTACCGTGGCATCGGGAAGGGCCCAGGGCCTGGAGATGGACGTGCTGCTCGAGGAGGTCATCCGCAAGATCACCTTCCCGGTGGTGATCACAGATGTGCGGGGGGAACCTATGGTGTGGAAGGGAGTGGGGATCCCCTGGGACGACACCTCCAAGGCCGCCATAGAGAAGCTCAAGGAGCTGGTGTGCAGGATGGACCGGAGGAACCCTCCCGTGCCGTTCTCGGCCAGCCCCGGCGGGGGGGTGTTCGGGTACGTCCACTACGGGGATTCCAGCCTCTGCCAGCACCTCTCCTGGCTGCCCTTCGTGGAGATAGGGGCCATACTGCTCCTGATGTTGATCGGGCTTTGGGGCCTACGCACGATCAAGGAGGGGGAGCAGAGGTACATATGGATCGGCATGGCCAAGGAGACAGCACACCAGCTCGGCACACCCCTCTCCTCTCTGATGGGGTGGAGGGAGCTGCTCGAGGCGGAGGTGGAGGGGGGAAAGCTCGACCAGGACCGGGTGCGCTACATTTTGGAAGAGATGGGGAGGGACCTGGAGCGGATGAGGCGGGTGGTATCGAGGTTCGGGCTTATAGGCTCCCGTCCGGGCCTCAGGCCCCAGCCTCTGGTCCCCCTCCTTCAAGAGACAGCGGCGTACTTCCGGAGGAGGCTGCCCCACTTAGGCAAGTCCGTCCAGATAGTGGAGGAGTACGACGGGTCCCCCGAGGTGCTCGCCAACAGGGAGCTGTTGGGGTGGGCCTTCGAGAACCTGATCAAGAACGCTCTCGAGGCCGTGGAGGACTCCGGCCGCATATCCCTGAAGGTGCACACAGGGGACGGGGTGGTCAGGGTGCTGGTGGAGGACACGGGCCGGGGCATCCCCCAGAGGACGTGGAGGAAGATATTCCTGCCGGGGTACACGACCAAGTCCAAGGGGTGGGGGCTGGGGCTCACCTTCGTCCGGCGCATAGTGGAGGAGTACCACGGCGGCAGGGTCTTCGTGAGGGAGAGCGCCCCCGGCACGGGCACCACCGTGGAGGTTGACCTTCCCAAACCCAGGAGAAGACGGGTCTGATATATGCCTTTTTGGGGCTTGGAGATATAGATATGGCGGAGCGGAATTACAGGGTACTCTGGGTGGACGACGAGATAGATCTCCTGCGTTCCCATATAATTTTCCTCTCCGAGCGGGGCTACAAGGTGACCCCCGCCTCCAACGGGGAGGACGCCGTGGCCCTGCTGCGCGGGGAGGTGTTCGATATGGTGCTTTTAGACGAGATGATGACGGGCAAAGACGGCCTCTCCACCTTGGAGGAGATCCGGGAGGTGAACCCGTACATCCCCATCGTCATGGTGACCAAGATAGAGGCCGAAGAGCTGATGGAGGAGGCCTTCAGCCGCCAGGTCGACGACTTCCTCACCAAGCCGGTAAACCCCTCCCAGGTGCTCTCGGCCTGCAAGCGCCTCCTCGAGGGCAGGCAGATCAGGGAGGACAGGCTGGGGAAGGAGTACGTCGAGGAGGCGAGGCGCACTGAGGTCCTGCTCTCCAGCCCTATGAGCTGGCGGGACTGGATAGACCTACACGCCCGGCTTTCGGATTGGGACTTAGAGGTGGCAGGCTCCCGGGACGCGGGGCTCAGACAGATGCACCGGGACCAGCGCAAGAGCTGCAACATGGCTTTCGGGAAGTACGTGGAGGCCCACTATCCCGAGTGGCTGCGGGAGGAGGACCCTCCCCCGCTCTCGGTGGACGTGGTCTCGGAGTTCCTGGTCCCCCACCTGCTCTCCGGAGGGCCGACGTTCTTCGTCGTGGTGGACTGCCTGAGGTTGGACCACTGGCTGGCCCTCGAGCCATTGGTGGGGGAGTACTTCTCGGTGGACCGGAGGGACTACTACTCCATCCTGCCCACGGCCACGCCGTACTCCCGAAACGCCATCTTCAGCGGCCTCCTCCCGGCGGAACTCGCCCGGCGGTATCCAGGTCTCTGGCGCAAGGGGGAGGACGACGAGCACAGTCGCAACCGGCACGAGAAGGCCCTGCTCGAGGCGCAGTTGAAGGCCATGGGGGTCAAGCTCCGTCGGGGCCTCCGGTACTTCAAGGTCACGGACATCCGAAGCGGGGAGGAGGTACTGCGCAGGCTGGGTTCGTTGAGGCATTTCCCCCTCGTGGTCGTGGTGGTGAACTTCTTAGACATATTGGCCCACGGCAGGATGGAGTCGGGCATTCTCAGGGAGATCACCCCCGACGAGGACGCTTTCCGGTCCCTTGTGGTATCCTGGTTCCGGCATTCCACCCTCTTCGCCCTCCTGAGGAACCTATCCCGCATGGGCGTAACCGTCGTGCTCACGACGGACCACGGCTGCATCTTGGCCACACGTTCGGCCTTAGTGCACGGAGACCGCCGCACCTCCACCAGCCTCAGGTACAAGTACGGCAACTCCCTGAACGCGGACCCACGCCAGACCGTCATGGTGCGGGACCCGGAGACCTACGGCCTTCCCCGCATCACGCCTGCCACCAACTTCCTGCTGGCCAAGGAGGACTATTACTTCGTATATCCCACCCAGTTCCACGAATACCAGCGCTTCTACAGGGACAGCTTCCAGCACGGGGGGATATCCTTGGAGGAGATGATCCTGCCCGTCGTGGCTTTGAAGCCCAAATGAGTTTATAGCCCCTTGGGGACCCCGATGTCCGGGAAGATCTGGAAGACCCGCGACCCGGAGGAGACGCGAAGGGTGGGGGAGGAGATCGCAAGGGCCCTCTCACCGGGGAGGGTGGTGGGGCTCTTCGGGGACCTGGGCTCGGGTAAGACGGTGCTCGCCCAAGGGATCTGTAGGGGGTTGGGGGTTGAAGTCCCAGTGACCAGCCCCTCGTTCGTGCTGGTGCAGGAGTACCAGGGGACGGTGAGGGTTTACCATATGGATCTATATAGGGTAGAGGACTTCAGGGAGCTTGAGGAGATCGGCTACGAGGAGTATTTCTACGGCGACGGGGTCTGCATAGTCGAGTGGCCCGAGCGGGCTGGACCCCTCTGGCCCGAGGACGCCCTCTGGGTGCGCCTGAGAAGGCTTGGGATTTGGGAGAGGGAGATACGTATCTGAGCGATAGGTGGGGACGGATGGGCGAACCTGAGGTCGTGGCCCTTCTGAGGGACTTAGTGGCAACCCGGACCGCGAACCCACCCGGGAACGAGCTCGAGGGTGCGGAGGTGTTGAGCGCGTACCTCGAGGGGAGGGGGGTTCCCGCCGAGGTGGACGAGTTCGCCCCCGGAAGGGCCAACCTCAAGGCTGAGGTGGGGGATGGAAGCCGAACCGTACTGCTCACCAGCCATTTAGACGTCGTCCCCCCCGGCAGGGAGGACCTTTGGACGGGCGACCCATTCCGGCTCAGGAGGGAGGGGGGCAGGCTGTACGGCCGGGGCGCGAGCGATGCAAAGGGGAGCCTGGCCGCCATGGCCGTGGCGGTGGCCGGGCTCGCCCGGGAAGGGCTTCCCGGGAGGGTGCGCTTCGCGGCCGTCGCGGGGGAGGAGGTGGATGGGATGGGGTCTCAGAGGCTGGTGCGGCAGGGTTTCTTAGGCGACGGGGTCGTGGTCGGAGAGCCCACGGGGCTCCGGGTCATGACGGCCCACAAGGGGAGGCTCAAGGTTACCTTGGAAATACCCGGCAAAGCGGCCCACGCCTCCCAGCCGCAGGAGGGCGTCAACCCCATCCCGAGGGCCGCGGAGGTGGTGCTGAGGATGGAGCCCCTCTGCAGGGAGTTCTCGGAGAGGGTCCATCCCCTGTTGGGTCCAGGGTCCCTGGTCTTCACCGTGGCGCGGGCCGGGGAGAAGGCGAACATGGTCCCGGACTCCTGCATCCTCCAGATGGACGCACGGGTTGTGCCGCCCTGGACGGTCGAGGGCGCGGCTGAGGACATAGAGGCCTTCGTAGGGAGGCTCTCGGGGGAGCTCGGGTTCCCCATCTCAGTCGGGATC
>DTXA01000559.1 GCA_012962735.1 Candidatus Latescibacterota bacterium | reverse complement strand
TCGTGGTGAAGGTGGAGCCAGTCGTACTCCTCTAACTGGTCCTCCAGCACCTCCCTATCCCAGAGGGTGATATAAGGGACCTCCGCATATTCGAGAGCCATTCTGACCGCGTCGTCCCAGGGTTCGGCTATGGGGGGGACGTACACGGCGATGGAAGGGGCCTTCTCTAAGCGGACCACCTCCATATTGGAATTCTGGATTGTGGCGTAGATCTCGGCGGTCTCGGCACCATCTACGATCTCGTAGGACACGCCCCTTATGAGACATACCCTCCGGAGGTCCTCACCATCGTACGTGAGGAACGAGCCTCCCCGGTAGTTCAAAAGCCACTCCACCGTGTTCCCGCGCTCCAGGGCCCAGTACGCCACCCCGTATGCCTTAAGGTGGTCTGTTTGGGATAGGTCCATCGGTATCAATAACTTCTGTGCCAGAACGGGAGCCACCATCAGAAGCAGGACTGAGAACAGGTGCATTTTACCACCTCTCTCCGAGGGAATCGTATTATATTTAAAGACCAGGAGCGGACTTTTATAGCCCCAAAAAGTTCTTCACTTGGACACTTTTGGGGGACCCCTGAGGTCTTCAGTTAGGCCGAAGGAGAGTCTTCCTTAAGGTGAACGATTATCTCTTGGAGATATAATGTACGCTGATTCCACCGACCTGTCAACTCTCGCCTTGGTCTTCGGGGCGGAGGTAGATGCCTTCTGCGATGTCGTGTTCGCCCTCCAGGTGGACGCATGGCGGGCAGGGGCGGAGGTGGCGGTGTTAGGCGTCCAGGAGGACTGGCTCGAGGGGGAAGGGGTTCTCAGGGCCTTGGTCGCCGACGGAGAGGGGGAGGTGTGCATCAGGGAATTCCGTCCTCCTTTGAGGCCGGATGTGGCCTGGCTGCTCCACCTCCCCCTTGCGGACGAGCAAGGCCGGCACAGAATCCTATCCTCGGCCCTCCGAAGTGCCCTCCAGGTGAACCCGTATCCGGCCTCGGAGCGGGCGGACGACAAGGCCCTCGCACACCAGCTCTGGGATGGCTTGCCCACCCCGGCCTGGACCCTACTTCCCCGGGAGCTCCCCGTCCCGGAACTGAGGCGTCGGGCCGAGGCCTTCCTCCGTGACTATCCCTATGTGGTGGTTCTCCCGGACCGTGGGACCGAGGGTAGGGATGTGGAGCGCTTCCGGGCCGGGGACCCGAGGCTCTGGGAGCACATAGGCTGCATCCTCCGGTATGACGACGTGCTCCTGAGGGAGGAGCGGGGGAACCTGAGGTTCAGGGACCCGGAGGCGGGATTCAGGAGGTTCGCCTTGAGGGTCCACGTGGCCTGGGATGGAAGGTGCTTCAGGGCGGAATCGGGTTTTGCCCAGGTGGCCCCCTCAGAGGACGCCTTCCCGGCCTCTCGAGGCCGGGGGGGGGAGATACGCCCCATAGCCGAGGTCCTGGGGAACCTGTACTTCCGGGAAGGAGGCAGGTGGCGTCGGTGGGTCCCCACGGAGGAGGACCTCGTCCGGGTCCAGGAAGTATCCGCCGGAGCAGCGGAGGCGCTGAACCGTGGGCTGGGGGAGGGGGAAAGGCTCTGTTTCTTAGGGCTGGACTTGGTGTGCGACCTGGCACCGGACGGCAGCCTCGTCCCCGTGCTCTTAGAGGTGAACCCCCGGCCGGCGGGACTCCAGCACGCCCGGCCCATCGCTCTGCAGGACCGCGATCTCTTCGTAACTTCAGTTTTATTTTGGTATATAGGGGGTTCCCAAAAAGTATCGGAGCGAAGCGGAGAACTTTTTGGGGCTATATAGGAGGAGGTGCGCCATGGCCATCACGTGTTCGGTGCGGGAGTGGCTTTCGCGCTTGGAACACCCCGACGGACCCCTGAGGGAGCGGATAGGGGAGCTCTACGGAGGGGACACAGCTATGATATCCGAACGGGTCGTCCTGTGGAGGAGGGCCTTGGAGACGTTCGGGAGGGCTTACGGGGACCGAGAGGTGGCCCTGGCCCGTTCGCCTGCTCGCATCAACCTTATGGGCGTGCACATCGAACATAGGGGGGGGTGGGTGAACTATATGACCTTGGCCAGGGAGGTGGTGGCGGCCGTGGCCCCCAGGGAGGACGATCTGGTGGTCCTACACAACTTGGAAGACCGTTACCCCCCCCGCTCTTTCCGCATATCAGAGGAGCTGCCCCTCCATAAGAGGGGCAGGTGGACGGAGTTCATAGAAGAAGCCAGGCCTCCCAGGGGGGACTGGGCGAACTATGTTAAAGCGGCAGTTCTGATGTTGCAGGACTTCCTCGGCGACCGGCCTTTGAGGGGGATGGATGCGGCCGTGGCAGGGGACATCCCGGAAGGTTCGGGGATGAGTTCCTCCTCGGCCTTGGTGGTGGCATCGCTCGAAGCCGCTCTCTGGGCCAACGGGCTTTCCGTCCCACCTGAGAAAAAGGTGCGTTTGGGCGGGGAAGGGGAGTGGTACGTGGGCACCAGGGGGGGAAGCGGGGACCATGCTGCCATGATATTCGGCAGGAGAGATACGGTGGCGCATACCCGCTTCTTCCCTTTGAGGGTGGAGGAGGTGCCCTTCCCGGAGGGGTACAGGGTGGTGGCCTGCCATTCGCTCCGGGAGGCCAAGAAGTCGGCTGGCGCCAGGGATGTCTTCAACTCCCGAATAGCCGCCTACGAGATCGGCCTGCGACTGCTCAGGACCCGCTTCCCGAAGTACGCCCCTAAGCTGAAGCATCTGAGGGATGTCAACGCCCGGACCTTGGGGGTGGATGTGGCCCGCATATACGAGGTCCTCAAGGCCTTGCCGGTGATCTGTTCCCAGAAGGAGGCTTTGAAATCCCTGCCTGGGGAGCGGGAGGCCTTGGAGAGGATATTCTGCACCCATAATCCCCCGCCGGAGGGGTACAGGGTGAGGGACGTGTGCCTGTTCGGACTGGCCGAGTGCGAACGGGGGGAGGTCACCGCAGAGCTGCTGCGGGGGGGGAGGATTTGGGAGTTCGGGGAGCTAATGTACATATCCCACGACGGGGACCGGGTGGTGGCGTACGAGGACGGAAGGCCCAGGCCCTGGTCCTGCCCTGCCACCGACGAGTACCTGGACCGGCTGATCTCGGACTGCCGGAGTCCGGACTCCCTCCGTCGGGAGCGGGCAATGCTCAGATACCAGCCCGGGGGATACAGATGCAGCACCGAGGAGCTGGACCTCATAGTGGACCTATGTAAGGGGGTGTCGGGTGTCGTGGGGGCCGGGCTCACGGGGGCCGGACTGGGTGGGGTGGTGCTGGCTTTGGTAGAGGAGGGGGCCGAGGGGAGACTCTGCGAGGCCTTAGAGGAGGGGTACTATCGGCCCAGGGGGCTGCCCACGACGGTGGAGGTATGTCGGTCGGTGGGAGGGGCGTGTATTGTGTAAGCTTCAGAGTTTTTTTGTTCATATTCAAAACTCTTGACTTTGGACCGAGTTTTTATTTTCTTTAGGGACAAAGGTGGGGCTGTAGCTCAGGCGGGAGAGCGCCACACTGGCAGTGTGGAGGCCAGCGGTTCGAATCCGCTCAGCTCCACCATTCTTTTTTAAGGCGATGAAGGGTACCGTTCGCTTCGGAGTTTCCCTTCCCGGGGAACTGCTCGAGCACTTCGACCAGCTGATAGCCCGGAAGGGATATAAGACCAGATCTGAGGCCATCCGAGACCTTATACGGGAACATCTGGTGGCCCACGAGTGGGAAGAGGATCGGGAGACAGTGGGCACGGTCACCTTGGTGTACGACCATGAGCTCCGGGAACTCACCCAGGTCCTCACCCGCCTGCAGCACCTCTACCACCCCGCCATTATCTCCTCCCTGCACGTCCACTTAGACGAACACAACTGCTTGGAAGTGCTGGTGATCCGGGATAGGGCCAGACGCATACGAGAGATAGCGGACCGACTCACCAGCGTCCGAGGGGTCAAGTACGGCGCTCTCACGATGGCCACGAGCGGCCAAGGGCTGTATTGACCCAAAATTCCTTGTCTTTCCCACTTATATGTCCTATATTTATCTCTTCGAGGACCAAAAAGGGGGGCCTATATTAGGCCGAAAGAGAGGCCGTTTCTGAGATGAACCCCTTCGTCCGGGAGCTCACAGAACGCGTCAGCAGGGAGGTGGGCCTCCCCCCGGAGGACCTGGCCGCCCACGTCCAGCTTCCCCCGGACCCGGAGCTTGGGGAGTACTCATTGCCCTGTTTCCCCTTAGCTAAGGCCTTACGCAGGCCTCCGCAGCAGATAGCCTCAGAACTGGCCGGGAGGATAAGACCGGGAGGATACATTCTAGCGGCCGAGGCGGCCGGGCCCTACCTGAACTTCCGGGTGGATAAAGAAGCACTGGCGGAGTACGTGCTGATAGGTGTGTACGAGCGGAGGGAGAGGTACGGGGGTTCGGACGAGGGGAAAGGAAAGGTGGTGGTGGTGGATTTCTCCTCGCCCAACATCGCAAAGCCCTTCGGGATCCACCACCTGCGCACCACGGCCATCGGCTGGTCTCTGTACCGGCTGTACGGGGTTTTGGGATACAAGCCTATAGGTATAAACCACTTAGGGGACTGGGGAACCCAGTTCGGCAAGCTCATAGCGGCCTTTAGGAGGTGGGGGGACGAGAAGGCTTTGGATGCCGACCCCATAGGGCACCTTTTGGAGCTGTACGTGCGGTTCCACAGGGAGGCGGAGGGCCAGCCCGAGTTGGAGGACGAGGCGAAGGCATGGTTCAAGAGGCTGGAGGAGGGGGACCGGGAGGCGAGGAAACTCTGGGAACGGTTCCGGGACCTGAGCTTGAGGGAGTTCCGGAAGGTGTACGAGCTGATGGGGATTTCGTTCGACCATTATTGGGGGGAGAGCTTTTACAACGACCGGGTCCCGGAGGTGGTCCGGAGGTTGAAGGAGCTGGGGCTGGCCCGGGAGAGCGAGAGGGCGCTGGTTGTGGACCTCTCGGAGTACGATATGTCCCCTTGCCTCATACTCAAAAGCGACGAGGCTTCTCTATACGCCACCAGAGATATAGCCGCGGCCATCTATCGTTGGGAGAGGTTTAAGTTCGCCAAGATGCTCTATGTCGTAGGGGCGGATCAGCAGCTTCACTTCCGGCAGGTTTTCCAGGTGTTGAGGCTCATGGGGTACGAGTGGGCCGACCGGTGCGTCCACGTTCCCTTCGGGCTGATGCGCTTCCGCCACGGGAGGATGTCCACCCGGAAGGGGCGTATCGTGCTGTTGGAGGAGGTGTTCGGAAGGGCGATAGAGCTGGTGCGGGGGATCATAGAGGAGAAGAACCCTGGGCTCGAGAGCAGGGAGGAGGTGGCTCGTAAGGTGGGGGTCGGGGCTGTAATGTTCGCCAACTTGAAGGGTAGGAGGATCAAGGAGGCGGTCTTCGATTGGGATGAGGTGCTGAAATTCGATGGGGAGACAGGGCCTTACCTCCAGTACACGCATGCGAGGCTGTGCAGCATATTGCGGAAGTACGGGGAGGGGCCGAGCCCGGAGGTGGAGTTCGGGCTTCTGAGGGAGCCGGAGGAGTGGGCGGTGATCCGGCTGTTGGAGCGGTTCCCGGAGACAGTGCGCTTGGCGGCATATCAGTACGAGCCGGGGGTACTGGCCGGGCATATGATAGACCTCGCCACAGCCGCCAACAAGTTCTACAACGCTCACAGGGTGATCGGGGAGGACCGGGAACTCTCCCGGGCCAGGGCGCTGTTGGTATATGCCGCCAAAACTGTACTATCTAATGGCTTGTACCTCTTGGGCATGGAGGCTCCCAAGGAGATGTGAAGGGAGGAATTATGGCCGGGATGTTGCTGCTGTTGGCGTGCTGGACCGCTTTTGCGTCCACCACCTTCTTCTGGAGGGAGGACACATACGAGGCGTTCTCCCAGGGGAAGCGGGAGGGGGTGAGCCTGAGCCGGGATGGGGAGCTTTCGCTGGCCCCGAAGCTGGAGCTGGTGGCGGACTTAGGGGAGCTCTACGTCTGGAGCATGGCCTCTGACGCCGAGGGGAACCTGTACGCCGGAACCGGGAACGAGGGCAAGGTGTTCAGGATATCCTCCGACGGAAAGGTCGAGCTGATATTCGACTCTCCTGAGGTTGGGATACAGAGTTTGGCCGTGGACGGGAGGGGGACTGTCTACGCGGGGTCCTCCCCGGACGGGGTGGTGTACCGGATCCCCCCCGACAGGCCCCCATCGGTCTTCTGCCGAACTGGGAAGCAGTACGTGTGGGCGTTGGCTTTCGGAGAGGGGGGGAAGCTCTATGCGGCTACTGGGCCTGGAGGGGCGCTCCTCAGGGTGGAGGAGGGAAAGGCGGAGGAGGTGTTCAGGGCTCCGGAGGACAACCTCGTGTGCCTGTTGCCCGACGGGGATGGGGGGTTCTACGCCGGAGGGGCGGGGAAGGGGCTCGTATATCACGTAGATGCCCGGGGAAGGACCCGAGTGCTCTACGACGCGCCCGAGCGGGAGGTGCACGCACTGACGTTGGGGAATGGAGGGGTGCTATACGTAGGAGCAATGTCGGGCGAGGGGGAGGAAGCCCAGACCAGATGCGCGGTGTACAGGGTAGAGGGGGGGTTGGCCCGGCCGATCTGGCGCTTTAAGTCCCCCCTCTTGCTCACTTTGAACTTCCTCCAGTCCGGGGAACTTCCTCTCCTGGTCGGGACCGGCAAGGAGGGGGAGTTGCACCTGCTCTCCTCGGACGGAAAGCGCCACCTGCATCTGGCCCGTATGGAGGGGGGGTATCCATTGTGCGCCTTAGAGGTAGAGAGGGGGGTGTACGTGGGCACAGGGGACCTGGGAAAGGTGTACAGGTTGGAGCGGGCGTACGTGGATACAGGGAGGTTTACATCCCGGGTGTACGATTCGGGGGCCCCTTCCCGCTGGGGGAGGGTTATGTGGAATGCCCGGTCCCCAAAGGGGACGGAGGTGCTCCTGCGCACCCGTTCGGGGAACACGGAGGAGCCGGACGAGACATGGAACGACTGGTCCAAGCCCTTAAGAAAGCCCGGCCCCATCACCAGCCCCCCTGCCCGCTTCCTCCAGTACCAGATCGTCTTGAGGTCCGACGGGAAGAAGACCCCCATAGTGCGGAAGGTGGTGCTGTCCGGGGTCCAGGCGAACCTTCCTCCCGAGGTGAGGGCCTTGAGCATCGGCCCGTACCGTGCGGAGCGCGGGCCAGGCGAGGGCCAGCCCCCCCAGCCCAAGCCCCGGGGAGTCCCGGCCAAGCGGGGGGTTTTCTTAGTGCGGTGGGAGGTGGAGGACCCGAACGGGGACCGGATGAGCTTCCGCCTTTTGATAAGGCCGGTGGGTGAGAAGGAGTGGAAGGTCTTAGAGGACGAACTTACCGCCCCCTCTTACGTCTGGGACACAGAGACCACGGCGGACGGGGAGTACGAGCTGAAGGTGGAGGCCTCCGACCTGCCCTCAAACCCCCCGGATGTGGCCCTGACGGGGGAACGGATCAGCAGGCCGTTCTTCGTCGACCACGCTGCTCCGCACATAGAGGCCGAGGTCCATGCCGACGGCCACAAGGTCAGGTTGGAGGGCAGGGTCTGGGACGAGACCACGCCCCTGAAGGGGCTGTCGTACGCCGTGGACTCCGGGAAGTGGCGGGTGGTCCTGCCCGAGGACGGGGTATGGGACAGCCGGGAGGAGCGGTTTTCGATAGAGCTCTCGCTGGAGCCGGGAGGCCATTGGGTGGTGCTCAGGGCCTTAGATCTTATGGAGAACGCCGGGGTCCGAAGGGTCCGGGTGGAGGTCCGGCCACCCCGAGGGCCCTAAGCAAGGTCCGGAAGCGGGGGTCGGAGTGAAGAGTTTTCAAGTCCGGGTCACTGGCGATGTAGTTCCCGTCCCGCACCCCCATGCGCACGGCCCTCCAAAGGGCCCGGATGGCCCGGTCCGTGTCGCCCTTTAAGGCATACGCACAGGCGAGGTTGTACTGAGCCTCGCGGAAGCCGGGCCGGAGGGAGAGCGCCTTACGAAGTAGGGATATAGCTTCGTCGTAATTACCCTTCCCCAACAGGTAGGTCCCGAGGTTGTAGTGCGCCCTGGCGGAATGGGGGGCGTCCCGGACGGTGGCCCAGAACAGTGTCTCCTGGTCCTTCCACACCCGGTTTCTGCTGACCGTGGTCCAGGAGTAAGCCAACACGACCCCCGAGAGCAGGGCCCAGGCGAGGGTTCGCCTCCAACGCAGGATGAATGCCCATCCCCAGGCGGTCAGGAGGGCGAAGCCCGCCGATGGGAGGTACAGGAATCGCTCTGCTGTCCTGTCGTAGAGGGGCACGACCCCGGAGACGGGGAGGAGGCCCAAGAACAGGAAGCCGAGGCCGAATACGATGGATAGGTGTTTCCTCCAACGCCTGAGGAGATAGTATGTCCCGCAGGCGAGGATGCCCCAGCCTACGAGGTGTTGGAAGCCGAGGGACACGGGCGCCGGGACCTCCCACTCCGCATTGAGCTGAAGAGGCCATATCAACTTCCAGATGTACCTTCCCCACAGGAGGGGGACCTCGGCTACACGCAGAGGAATGGGGGGGATCGGGGTCTCCGGGGGGAGGCGTACCCCTCCGACCACGGACCAGCGTAGGGTCCAGAACCCAGCCCCAACCAAGGCGTACCATATATACCGCCTGGGGGCCTTCCCGAGGTGGAGCATCCCGTACAAAGGGGCCAACAGAACCACCGAGGTCCCGGATTCCTTGGCCCCCATGCTGAGGGCCGAGAGGGCCAAGCTCAGTCCGTAGGTTCGGTCCATAGCCAACAGTGCGGCCAGCAGGAAGAGGGCAGCCAGGACGTCGGTCCGACCGGATATCCAGGCTACAGCCTCGGTGTGGACTGGATGGGCGGCGAAGAGGAACCCGGCGGCAGAGGCGACCTCTCGTGACCCGAGGGCCTTGAGGGACAGAAGGTATATCAGAAGGGAGCAGAGGGCGTGGAAGAGGAGGTTGGAGAGGTGAAACCCAAAGGGCCAGCCCCTCCAGAGGTGATAGTCCAGGAAATAGGTGATCACCGTTACGGGCCGGTAATAGCCGCTCCTGCGGGATGGATCGGCCAGGCCTGAGAAGTCCGAGATCAGGGCCTTGGGCAGGTTCTTCAGGGTCCGAAGGGCTGGATTTTCGGCTATAAGCGGAATGTCGTCCCAGACGAACCCGCCTCGGAGTGCGTTGAGGTACAGAAGGCCTGCTAAGCCCGCTACAGCTATGGGTAGGACGGTGCGCACGAGCTGAAGGTACACCGGCCCGGCCGGCAGGTCAAGTATTTTCCCCTTGCCTCGGAGGTAGAAAGAGGATATCTTTGGGAAGGAGGGATCGCGATGCTGAACCGTATGAGGAAGAACACCAAGATGATATTGTGGATAACTGCTGTAGCGTTCGTGGGAATGATAGTGTTCGCGTGGGGGATGGACATCACCGGCAGACGTTCCCGAGGTCTCTCGCGCGTAGTGGGGGAGATCAACGGTCGGGCCATCACGGTACAGACGTTCCAGAGGATGCTCCAACAGACGTACCTCCAACGCAAGCAGGAGGCCGGTCGGGAGCCGGACCGGCGGAGTCTGGTGCAGGAGACATGGGACAGGATACTCACGGAGATAACGACACAACAGTGAGCTTGAAAAACCTAACCTACACTGGAGAACTAAAAAATTCTAAATGGAATAATCAGTGATTTTTTAGAGGATTAAAAAATGCCAGAAGACAAATTCTGCAAAACAATAAACCTAGCCGTTTTTCTACTCCGTCGTTGGTTATTTCATATAGACTAAATTCAGAACTGAGGAAATTGCTCTCAAGAAAGTGATTTGAATCAC
>DTXA01000558.1 GCA_012962735.1 Candidatus Latescibacterota bacterium | reverse complement strand
CCGTCCATCACGGCCTTGAAGGCAGCCCTTATGGCGACTTCGGTCTTCCCAAACCCCACGTCCCCGCAAAGCAACCTGTCCATGGGGACTGGCTGTTCCATGTCTTCCTTGATCTGCCGGGCGGCCTCGAGCTGATCCGGGGTCTCCTCGCACGGGAATGAGAACTCGAGTTCGGCCTGCCAGGGGGTGTCGGGGGAGAAAGCGTGTCCGGGCTTCGCCATCCGTGTAGCATAGAGCTTCAGAAGCTCTCCCGCCATCTGCCGGGCCGCCCTCTTCACCCGGGCCTTAACTCGCTCCCACTCGGCCCCTCCCAGCTTGGTCAGAGGGGGCTGGATCTTCAAGAGACCTTGGTACTTCTGCACCCGAGCTAATTGCTCCACCGGCACGTAGAGCCTGTCCCCGTCCCTGTACTCCACTATTAGGAAATCCCCCCGCACCCCTCCCACCTCCATCCCTTCCACCCCCAAGAACCTCCCTATGCCGTAGTCCTCGTGGACCACCAGATCTCCCCTCCTCAAGGCCGTTATGTCCGGTATGGGAGTGCCCCCTTGGAACTTCGGAGGCCTCGACCTCCGGAAGGGCCTTCGGAAGAACTCACCCTCCGTGAGGAGGACCAGATCCCCTTGTGGGAACACGAACCCCCCGCCGAGGTCGCCCACCCCGACTTCCACTCCCTCGTCCTCTAACGCCTCTGCAACACGTTCGGCCTGGGCCGGGTGTCCGCAGGCCACGACCACCCGATACCCCTCTGCGACCCACCTCCCGACGGCCTTCCTCGCCCTGGCGATGTCCCCTCCGAACCCCCCGGGCTCCTGTGAGGAGAAGCGCACGACCTCCCCTTCGTGGGAGGAGAAAGTCACATGGCAGATCCTTCGTAATCGATTTAACCTATCCTCCATCTCCTCAGGGGAGGGTCTGAAGGCCTCCAGAGGCAGTCCAAGCTCCCTCAGGGACTCGAGCTCCTCCTCCACCTCCGCAGATATGCGCTCGGAGTCCTCTAAGAACACCACATCCCCGGGGTCCAGATAGTCCAACACCAGCGCTCGCTCCGGGTAGACTAAGGGCAGATAGGCCTCCATCCCCTCCCAGTATGCTCTCCTGGATGCCCTCTCCCTGAGGCCCTCCAGCCCCCACCGCCCGGCCTCTTCCTCCAATCGGTCCCAGACATCCTCGGTTACGACCAGCTCCCGGGCAGGGGGGATGAGGACTTCGTCCACGAATTCCATCGAGCGCTGGGAGGAGACATCGAACCTCCGCAGGGAATCCACCATATCTCCCCAGAACTCGGCACGCACCGGAAGTCCTTCGGTGAAAGGAAACACGTCCAAGATCCCCCCTCGCACACCGAACTGGCCGGGGGCTGCCACCATTGGGACCCTCTCATATCCCCCCTCCACAAGTTTCTCCATCAACTCCTCCATGTCCACCTCCTCTCCCACCCGCAGTCGTAACAGATATCGGCCCATGTGTTGGGGAGGGAGGGTGGGCTCCGCCACGGCCCCGAGGGGGACGACCACCACCCCGGGCCTCCGGGCGGCAAGCCTGACCAGAGCTTCAACCCGAAGGCCCACAGCCTCTAATGAAGGAAGGCGTTCCTCTCCGGGCCGGAGACATAGAGGGGGGAGATAGGAGACCATATCCTTCCCCAAGAGGACCTCCAGGTCCCCTCGGAGCTGTTCGGCCCCCTTTTCTGGGGCGATCGCCAGCCTGGGGCCCTTCCCCTCCCGCACGAGGAACGCCAAAAGGAACGCCCCAAGGGAGCCCCGCAGGCCGTGAACCGCTACGCTTCCACCTTCTAACCCCTCCCGGACTTCCCGGAACGGCCCGGTCCTCGCCAGCTTTTCTAAAACCCTATTCCATATCTCCCCGCTCATTCCGCTATCAGAACCTCATAGACTCCCATACGTGGCACCTCAATCAGAACGCCGCCCGGCACCCTTCTCCCAAAGGAAACACACTATGTCCCGCACGAACTTCTCCACCCTCACCGCCGTAAGATCAGAGCTGGGTAAGGGCTCTCACCCTTAAGCGGAGCGTAGTGTTGGCTGGTGACATCCAGAAATGCCGCCGTGACCTCGGCGTCCCCCGGGCAAGACCTGGAGCGCATAGGTGGGCCTGGAGATCAGCTCCCCGGGCCCGAAGGAGCCAAAGCCCTCCCGCACCCTGATATACTCCTCCTCCTCGACGCCCAGTAACTCCCGGAGGAAGTTGTCCTCGGCCGGTTCCCCCTCGGGCCTATACCTTCCGGACTCAAACGACGCCACAACCGCCCCGCCCTCCATTACGAACTCCCTGGTTCGCTCCTTATCCTCCCCGCTCAGACAGGCCGTATGCGGAAGTGGGGTAGTCCACGCTCCCTGGAACACTTGGGCAAGGTACCGGACTTGGCCGACCTTGCACACTTCAATGTGCATCTTAAACTCAAAAGTTGAAAATACGGGAAAATCCCTCCCACGTCAAGGGGAATCTCGGCCTTTACCCGACGGTTGCGCAGGAGCGTCCGATGATGTATATTCTTTCGTAACGGGTACCGCCTTCGACGATGGCGATAGGTCAAAGGGTCTCTTAAGGGGGGTGCGATGAAGATCGGATGTTGTGCGTACTCCTTTCGGGGGTACTTCAAGGACGGTCGGATGAGCTTGGAGGGGTTCCTCGATAAGGTCGTAGAGATGGGGCTCGACGGGGTGGAGCTGACGGCTTACTACTTCCCCACCACAGAGGCTGGGTACATAAACAGGATCAAGAGGGAGGCTTTCCTGATGGGACTGGACATATCGGGAACCGCGGTGGGGAACAACTTCTGTAGAGAGGACCCCGAACAGCGCAGGGAGCAGGTCGAGATGGTCAGAATGGTCGACATCTCCTGTCGTCTGGGTGCGCCGTGTTTGAGGGTCTTCGCCGGCGGGGTGCCGGAGGGCCATACCGAGGAGGAAGCTTTCGGGTGGGTCGTAGATTCGCTAAAAGGATGCGTGGAGTACGCCGCCGAGAAGGGGGTAATGCTGGCTTTGGAGGACCACCGCGGGATCACCTCCACAGCCGAGCAGGTGCTCAAGATCTACAAAAGAGCGATATCTTCAACCCCGAAACCGGTGAGAAAGAAGCGGCGGACTTCGGGAAGATCGTGAAGGCCCTCAGGGGAGTGCTCCGGAGCGCCGGACAGGAGGGGATGTGAGTCGTGTTGGTCTCCTCTCAGCGTTATTCCTCCTTTGGTCCTGTGCTGTTCCCAGAACGGCCCCTATCCCCCGGCCAAATCCGGAGGTCCGGCCCCTGGACCTTCAGGGGGATCCCAGGGTCGGGCGCCAGGGTGATGTCCTGTGGGCGGAGCGGGATGGGGTGCGGGTAGAGGTGCGGTATATCCCTCCGGCACATCTGGACTCCCTAGTCCAGGGCGTGCCCGGAGGGATGGAACTGTTGCAGGCCCTCAGGAGGACAGAAGGGGAGGAGCAGGGGTGGTGGTTGGCCTTCAGGGTCGTCTTCGTGAACAACGCCGGAAGGCGCATCTACATAGTCCCGGGAGCCTCCTTCCTCATCGATATGCGCTATATCACCCAGCATCGGGCGTTCACATACGAAGATATAGGGGCATTATACTACCCGCGTTCCGGCAGCGCCTTTGGGGTCGAGCGCTATCGGAGGGTTATGAAGGCCGCCTCAGGGGTGCTCCTCAAGAAGGGGTTTGTGGAGCCGGGCAAGGGGCGAGGGGGGATATTGCTCTTCCGGTTCAGGGGGAGGAAGGAGAGGGACATAGCGCTGGTACTGACGGGCGTGGACCTCTCCCCGGACGAGGAGGAACTGCACACCACGGATTTCAGGTTCGACTTCTCCTACGCGCTTCGCCTCCGATAACCCCTTGCCGAGGGAGCCCGAAGGCATTATCTTATCCGACGGAGGTCGGACATGTCCGCCATAGCCGAAAACCTGTGCAGGGTGGAGGAGCGCATCGCCTGGGCCGCGCTCCGGGCCGGCAGGAGGCCTGAGGAGGTAGTGCTCGTGGCCGCCACCAAAGACCGGACAGCCCGTGAGGTCGAGGAGGCCGTCAGGGCTGGGGTGAAGATCGTGGGGGAGAACAGGGTTCAGGAGGCGGAGGCCAAGTTCCCTCAGATTGGGCTTCCCTTCCGAAAGCATATGATAGGCCACCTTCAGCGCAACAAGGTGAGGAAGGCCCTCATGCTCTTCGATGCCATCCAGTCCGTGGACAGCTTGAGGCTCGGAGAGGAGATCTCCAAAAGGGCCATCCAGATGGACAGGACCATAGAAGTCCTGGTGGAGGTGAACACATCTGGGGAGGCCACCAAGTTCGGCGTGGACCCGGAGGGGGCCCTGGACCTGTTGGGGGCCTTGTCGGAGCTTGAGGGGATTTCCGTGAAGGGGCTGATGACGGTGGGCCCGCTCTCGGAGGACGTAGGAGAAGTCAGGAGGGCCTTCTCGCTTCTACGGAGCCTCCGCGATGAGATAGAACGGGAGCTGGGCCTTTCCCTTCCCGTGCTCTCCATGGGGATGAGCGGGGATTTCGAGAAGGCGATAGAGGAGGGGTCCACGATGGTGCGCATAGGAACGGCCATCTTTGGGCCCAGGTCGTCCGGATATACATCCGGATAGAGAAAGCATCTGAGCAAAGCGAGGAACTTTTTGGGACTATATAGGGGGTGGATATGTTCGATACGAGGCACTTCGTAAACGGGCTCATAGGTATGGTCACCGGACTTCTGAAGTTGTACATGTGGATAGTGGTGGTGCGAGTTTTGGTATCCTGGTTCCATGTGAACCCATACAACCCCTTTGTGCAGTTTCTGTACCGTCTGACGGACCCTGTGTTGAACCCCATCCGTAGGCGGCTTCCGAGGGCCCTATGGACTACGGGCCTGGACTTCTCTCCCCTTATCCTAATCCTCTGCATCCTTATTGTACATCTGTTCTTGGAGTCTTTGAGACTGTAGGAGGTCCCGATGGCCAGGGAGGAGGCAAAGAGGCGTATAGAAGAGCTGAGGGAGCAAATACGATACCACAACTATAGGTACTACGTACTGGATTCCCCGGAGATATCGGACGCCGAATACGACAGGCTCTTCAGGGAACTACAGGAGTTGGAAGCACAGTTTCCCGAATTCATCACACCGGACTCCCCCACCCAGCGGGTCGGGGCACAACCTGCAGAGGAGTTCGGCATCGTACCGCATACGGTCCCTATGTTGAGCTTAGACAACGCAATGGACGAGGAGGAGATAAGGGAGTTCGATAGGAGGGTCAAGAGGTTCTTAGGAACAGAGGAGGATATAGCCTATGTGGCCGAGCCCAAGCTGGACGGGCTCGGGGTCGAATTGGTGTATGAGCGGGGGAGGCTCGTGGTCGGAGCCACGAGGGGGGACGGGTTCGTGGGGGAGGACGTGACCCAAAACATAAGGACTATAAGGGCCGTGCCGTTGCTACTTTTAGGGGACCCCCCGGAGAGGCTCGAGGTGCGGGGAGAAGTGATCATGCACTTGGATGATTTCCAGGAGCTGAACCGCAGGAGGTTGGAGGAGGGCGAACCCCCATTTGCCAACCCTCGCAACGCCGCGGCCGGCTCTGTGCGCCAGTTGGACCCGAGGATCACGGCCTCGAGGCCCTTGGACATCTTCTTCTACGGTATAGGACAGGTGGTGGGGAGGGAGTTCCAAACCCACTGGGAGGTATTAGAGGCCCTCAGGGGCTGGGGGCTCAAGACCAACCCCCTCAACCGACGGTGCGAGGACGTGGAGGAGGTCATAGGTTACTACCGGAAGCTTTTAGAGATGAGGGAGGAACTGCCCTACGAGGCCGATGGGGTGGTGCTCAAGGTGGACAGGCTGGACATCCAGAGGAGACTGGGGGAGAAGGCCAGGAGCTCCCGCTGGGCCATAGCCTACAAGTTCCCCCCCAGGCAGGCCACGACCGTTATAAAGGATATCGTAGTCCAGGTGGGCAGGACCGGGGTGCTCACGCCCGTGGCGGTTATGGAGCCCGTGCAGGTGGGGGGTGTGGAGGTGAAGAGGGCCACCCTCCACAACCAGGACGAAATAGACAAAAAGGACATCCGCATAGGGGACACAGTGATAGTCCAGCGAGCGGGGGACGTGATACCCGAGGTGGTGGCGGTGGTTAAGGAGAGGAGGACCGGGGAGGAAAGGCCCTTCCGCATGCCCGACCGGTGTCAGGTATGCGGTGCCGAAGTCACGCGCCTCCCCGACGAGGCAGCCTACAGGTGCACCAACTCCGCATGTCCCGCCCAGGTTAAGGAGAGGATCAGGCACTTCGCATCCAAGAACGCAATGGACATAGAGGGACTGGGTATTAAGCTCGTGGCCCAGCTCGTGGACAAGGGCCTCGTAAAGGACGTGGGAGACCTCTACGGCCTGGAGAAGGAAAAACTGGCGTCCTTGGATCGGATGGCGGATAAGTCCGCCCAGAACCTCTTAGACGCCTTGGAGAGGAGCAAGGAGCGTGACCCAGCCAGGGTACTCTACGCCTTGGGGATAAGGCATGTGGGGGAGCACGTAGCCAGGGTGTTGATGGAACACTTCGGTTCCATAGACCGGCTGGCTCGAGCGACTGTGGAGGAGCTGACATCGATCCCCGGCATAGGGCCCGAGGTGGCCCAGAACGTGGCCTACTTCTTCTCCCAGAAGGAGAACCGGGAAGTCTTGGAGAAGCTCAGGAGGGCGGGCCTGCGCTTTGGGGTCGAATGGAGGGAGGAGGCTCCCAAGCCCTTGGCCGGGAAGAAGTTCGTCTTCACCGGGGCGCTCTCCTCTATGACCCGCTCCGAGGCCGAAGAACTCGTGCGGCAGCTCGGGGGGGAGGCGGGCGGCTCTGTGAGCCGGAGGACAGATTACGTGGTGGCGGGCGAGAACCCGGGCTCCAAGTTCGACAAAGCCCGCCAGCTCGGGGTGGAGGTTCTGACCGAAGAGGAATTCCTGAGGATGGTCGGTATGACAATTGGGGACCTTAGGGGCTCCCAAAAAGATCTGAGCGAAGCGAAGAACTTTTTGGGGCTATATGAGGGG
>DTXA01000557.1 GCA_012962735.1 Candidatus Latescibacterota bacterium | reverse complement strand
CGGGGAAAGGAGGTACGATGTCTGAGTGGCCTATGGTGTCCGTAATCGTCCCGATGTACAACGAGCGGGGATACATAGAACGCTGCTTGGACTCCCTTTTGGCACAGGATTATCCGGGCGAATACGAGGTGCTCGTGGTGGACGGCCGTTCCCACGACGGGTCCGAGCGTGTCGTCCGGGAGTACTCCCGGAAACACCCCCGCATCCGGGTCATAGACAATCCCCACCGCAGGCGTCCCCACGCCATGAACCTCGGGGTCCGAAACGCCCGCGGGGATGTGGTGATGTTCTTGGGGGCCCACAGCGAATCCCCCCCCAACCTCCTCTCCCAGGCCGTGCGAACCCTAAAGGACACAGGGGCCGAGTGCGTGGGAGGGACCATAGAGACAGTGGGGATCGGGTTTATAGGCAAGGCCGTGGCAACTGCTGTGGGCCATCCCCTCGGTGTGGGGGGCTCCCGATACCGGTACTCCCAAAAGGCCCAGTACGTGGACACTATGGGATACGGGGTGTACTGGAGGGAGGTGTTCGGCCGTATAGGCCTCTTCGACGAGGAGCTGGATACGAGCGAGGACTACGAGCTCAACTACCGATTGAGGAAGGCCGGGGGCAGGATCTTCCTCAACCCTCAGATGCGCCCCCGGTACTACGCCCGTACCTCGCTCCGGGGTCTCTTCCGCCAGTATTTCCGGTACGGGTGGGATAAAGTGGCGGTGGTGCGCAAGCACCCCGGCGCGTTCCTGTGGAGGTACAGAGTCCCCCCCCTGTTCGTCCTCGGAGCGGGGACCGTTGTCCTGCTGTCCCCGCTCTTCCCCTGGGCCCGATATGCGCTTCTGATAGGTGGGGGGACGTACCTCCTGGCCCTGGTGGGTGCCTCCCTGATGGTGGGTATCCAGTGCAGGGCTCCTTATGCTCTGGTGCTTCCTCTTGCCTTTGCCTGTATGCACTTCGGGTTCGGGGTTGGATTCTTGACAGGGTTGATAAGGGGCCCCCAAAAAGTATCGGAGCGAAGCGGGGAACTTTTCGGGGCTAACCGGAGAAAGGGATGATGATAAAGGTAGGGGTGATCGGGCTCGGTAATATGGGGAGGCACCACGCCCGCATCTACGCCCAGACGGATGGAGCGGAGCTGGTGGCAGCGGCCGACGTCCGAGAGGAGGCCGAGGACGTGGCCCGGAGGTACGGAGCGAGGTTCTACCGGGATTACCGGGAGATGTTGGAGCGGGAGCGGCCCGATGCGATCTCAGTTGCCGTGCCCACCGGGTTCCATCGGGATGTAGGGACGGAGTGCATAAGGGCTGGGGTAGCCACTTTGATAGAGAAGCCCCTGGCCGCATCGGTTGAGGAAGCCCGGGAACTGGTCAAGCTGGCCGAATCCCTGGACGTCCCTTTGATGGTCGGGCACATAGAGCGCTTCAACCCGGCGGTCCGGGCCCTGAAGGACCTGATAGACCACGGGGACCTTGGGGGCCTCACCTCCCTCACAGCCCGGAGGGTCGGGGTCTTCCCCCCGCAGGTCAAAGACGCCGATGTAATCCTTGACTTAGCCGTGCACGACATAGACCTCTGTTCCTTCCTGTTTGGCCGTCTCCCCGAGCGGGTTTACGCCAGAGCCGGGAAGGCCCTCAACAGCAGGAGGTGGGACTTCGCTGGCATCTTCTTAGACTACGGAGGGGCTGTCGCCTTGCTCCAGGCCAACTGGATAACTCCTGTGAAGATACGGGAGCTCACCGTCACCGGCACAGGTGGGTATGCGGAGCTCGACTACATCACTCAGAAGCTCAGGGTATACGAGAGCAACTACCAGCGCACGTTCGACTCCTTCGGGGATTTCGTGGTGAAGTTCGGCTCGCCCAGGGTGCGAGAGGTGCCTGTAGAGGGTGCCGAGCCCCTATACCTGGAACTTTCCCACTTCGTATCATGTGTGGCTCGGGGGGAACCCCCAGAAGTCTCGGGGAGGGAAGGGCTCCTGGCCGTGACCGTAGCTACCGAAGCGGCACGCTCCTGCGAGGAGGGCCAAGTGGTGGAGGTAGGAATATGTCCCGGATGAAGGAAAAGCTTTTACTGCTTTCAGCAGATATCATAGCCGTGAACCTCGCCCTGTTGCTCGTGCTTTGGATCAAGTACGAGGGGGGCCACTGGGAATACCTGTACCACCTATGGCGCCGATACGGAGGCGGGCCTGGTCCTGTGCGCTTCTCCTTCGCCCTGAGGACCTACCTAGGTCCAGCCGGTGTGCTTAGCCTATACTGGATTGTACTTTTCGGCTTCTACGGCCTGTATAGGTCCTGAAGGCCCGCTCCCGATTAGACGAAGGCATAGCGGTTGCCAAGGTGGTCACAGTGGGCGTTGCGGTGCTGTTTTTGGCCACCCTGGACCCAGCACATCCCTTCCCCGCCACCAAGATGGTGATACTGGTATATTGGGGAGGGTTACTGGTCCTGGTGGGCGGAGGCAGGATAGGCATACGGAGCTTTCAGCGTCACTTGTTGGTCCGGGGGATAGGCCGAAGGCGGGCGGTCATAGTGGGCAGCGGGGAAAGGGGACGGACGCTCTTGGAGGACCTGAGGAAGTACCCGGCATTGGGATACGAGGTAGTGGGGTTCGTGCGGGGGTCTGGGGACCCCCCAGGGGACGATATAGGGGGAACGCCTGTGTTGGGGACTGTGGAGGAACTGCCAGAGGTGGTCCGAAGGTACCAGGTGGAAGAAGTACTTCTGGCCCCCTCCTCCCGCCTCAGGGAACATGTCCTAGATCTGCTCTCGGCCTGCAACGGCCTGCCCGTGACCTTCAGCGTGGTGCCCGACCTCTACGACATAGTCAGCGGGCACGTGCGCACCAACCAGATATACGGACTTCCCCTGATGGAGCTTCTCCCGGACTTCATGCCCCCCTGGGAGCGGGCGGCCAAACGGGCGCTGGACATACTCGTCTCAGTAGCAGTCTTAGTCGGCGGGGCACCTCTGTGGCTGTTGATCGCCATAATCATCAAGCTGGACTCAAGGGGACCTGTTCTTTACCTCCAAGAGCGGGTGGGGAGGGACGGGAGGATCTTCTGGATGTATAAGTTCCGTTCCATGGTGAAGGATGCGGAAAAGCACACAGGTCCTGTCTGGGCCACAGAGGACGACCCCAGGGTGACCAGGGTCGGGAGGGTCCTGCGCAAGCTGAGGCTTGATGAGGTTCCCCAGTTCCTCAACGTGCTCAAGGGGGAGATGAGCCTTGTGGGCCCCCGGCCCGAACGGCCCTATTTT
>DTXA01000556.1 GCA_012962735.1 Candidatus Latescibacterota bacterium | reverse complement strand
ATGTGGAGAAGAAGGGTTCGAAGATCTTGTCCCCGGCCTCCTCCGGTATCCCGATACCTGTATCCGCAAACTGCACACACACCCCACCCCCCTTCCGAAAGCTCCTCACCTCCAACACCCCGCCATCCGGCATCGCCTTCCGGGCGTTGTCGATGAGGTTCATAAACACCTGCTGGAGCTGGTCGGCCCTGCCCCACACCGGCGGGAGGTCTTCGGCCAAATGTAGCTCCAGAGCGATCCCGTCCACCAAGAGAGAATGCCGCATCAAGACCGCCAGCCTGGATATGAGATCGTTGGCGCACACCTCCCTGGGCCCCTCCTCCCTGTGCAAGAGACCCAGAAGTTCCTGTACCACCTTAGTTATCCTCTCCCCCTCCTGCATCACCGTCTCTAAATAATCCCTGGCCTCCCCCTGTATGGACTCCCGGATTAAAAGCAACTGCACGTATCCCAACATAACCTGGAGGGGGTTGTTGATCTCATGCGCCACGGCCGCCGCCAGCTCCCCGATGGCCGCCATCCTGGAGGAGTATAACAACTGTGCCTGGGACTTGCGCAGCTTCTGGTGCATCTCGTAAAGCTGGCGATATGCTCTGCCGTGTTCTATTGCCACCGCGGCCTGATTGGCCAAAAGCGCCAGCAGCGTCATAATGTGTTGCGTGAAGTCCTCCTTGGGCTTGGATGTGTGGACGAGGAATACCCCTATTGCTCTGCCCCGCACCGCCAAAGGCACCACCACAAAATTCCTCTCCCCTTCCGTCTCCTCCATATCCGGGACGACCGAGGGCTTCCCCTCCCGCATCACCCAGTCCAACACCCCGTCCTCCAACATACCCCTGGCGACGTCCCCTAAGTCTCCAACGATCTCGGGACATAGGACCTCCATACCCTCCTGCCCATCGAGCAAGAAGACCCCCGCCCGGAGCACCTCGACCACCCTGCCCGCGATATCGATGAGAGCTTCCACCACCTGCCCGGGTTCCATGGCCGAGCGGATGCTCTCGGAGAGTTGATGGAGCGTGAACAGCTCATCTAAGGACTCCTTGAAGGCATTCTTGCACAGCTCCTTCTGGAAAAGCTCCTGCTCCAAAATCCCTATACGCTCTTCTAAGATGTGAACCTGGGACTCGTACTCCTGGATGAGCTGGGATACGACGTCCAGCCACGGGAGGTCCTCCCGACGTCCCTCCTTCCTCAACCACTTCGCCGCCATTTTGCGCAGCTGCCGCTTTAAAGAATCTATCTCGGCCAAGGCATACTCCAGGTCACTTCGGTGTACTTCCCTTCAAAATCGTGTTCACAAAGCCCTCCGCACGCTCCATCTCCCCTCGTAGCTCCGATACGTAGAACTCCATATCCACTTCCCCCTCCTCGGTGAGCTTAGGGGAGAGGACCTCGTACACCCCGTCGTCCAAGACGGGCTTCACGGTGTCTCCGCTGAACCCCACCCCCATATGTTTGCACACCACATCCGCAAAATGTACGACCGCTGATAACATTGGCTCCCTTTTCGCCCCGCCGGGCTCGTGGTGGCACAGGATAGCCTCCTGCAGCACCGCGGGGAAGTTCCACCGCTCGGCGAGCCAGGCTCCGATCTCCGCGTGTGTAACGCCCAAAAGCTCCTGTTCTGCTTCGAGAAACGTCCCTCCCTGCTGTACCTTCTCCAGTACCTCTAAAAACTCCGCCCTTAAATGTTCCCTCATCACCAACTTCCCGAGGTCGTGCAAAAGCCCGGCCGTAAAGGCCTCCCCGCTTACCCGGTATCCATGCCTCCTGGCCAACATCCTCGCCGCTACCCCGCACCCTATGGAGTGTTCCCAAAAGCGAACCACATCGAAGTACTCATCCGCCTCCTTAGAGAAGCTCTCGATTACCGAGACCCCGATGACCAGGTCCTTCATGACGTCGAACCCTAAGACCACCACAGCCAAGCTCACGGTGGAAATCGGCTGGGGGAAGGCGTAGAAGGCGGAATTGGCCAGCTTCAACACCTTCGCTGTGAGCACCTGATCCCCGGAGATGAGCCTTCCGAGCTGAGCGGCGGAGGTCCTGGGATTGTCCAACATCTCTAACATCCTGGCCACAACTGTGGGCAGGGTTGGCAGGGTGATGATGCTCTTAGTTATGCGGCGGATTTCCCCCCTCGAGAAGAACCTCTCCAACATCGAAAATCTCCCTCAAGCTAAAATATCTATGACCTGCCCCTTCAAAGCGAGCCCTTCCTTCTCTTCCCTTTCCCCCTCTTTTTCCTTTCTCTTTCTCCCTTTCTGCTTTCTCCTCTCCTCTACCCTTCCACCCTCCGCCTTGGGAGGAGGTGGGGACTTATGAAGGTGGGCCTCTTTTTGCTGTTGCATATGCGCCACCGAACGGTACTGGTCCTCCGTAGGCTGCCTTTGCTGCACCTGAACGATCTGCTCGGTGGCATAACTCTTGGAGAGCACCTGTCGCAGTCCGGCTGTCTCCCCTGGCATAAGACATCACCTCGTATTTGCTTACTATAGGGCCCCCAAAACCCAATACGCTAAATCGCCTCCGGGACCACACATCGTTTCATCCTGGCCCTCAGACGCAACAGGGCTTCCGAATGTAACTGCGACACCCGGGATTCTGAAATTCTCAGAACCGCCCCTATCTCCCGCAACGTCAACCCCTCGTAGTAATACAGCACCACCACCGTCCTATGCCGCTCCGGGAGGGAGCGGATCGCCATAATCAAAAGCTCCTCCATCTCCCTCCTCTCCGCGACCTCTGACGGGTCCTCGCCTGGAGCCCCCAGGACGTCCTCCAAGTTCATCTCCTCCCCCCTCAGAGGCATCAAGACCGGCCGTACTTCTTCCAAAGCTTGCCTGTAGACATCCAACGGCATTCCAAGCCTCTCCGCCACCTCCTCCTCAGACGGAGATCTACCTAACTCCATCTCGAGCTCTGAGAACGCCCGCTCTATCTGCTTTGCTTTGTGCTGAGCGCTCCTCGGCATCCAGCCCATCCTTCGAAGCCCGTCCAACACCGCTCCCCGTATCTTCTGGGTGGCATAAGCCTCGAAGGTCCCCTTGGCCGGATCGAATCGGTCCACAGCCTGAATCAACCCTATAACTCCCAGATCGAAGAGGTCGTCTTGGTCCATTACAGACGTGGATGGGACCCGCATCCGCTCCACCGTACGCTGCACCAAAGGCACGTGCTGCAATATCAAGCGTTCCCGTACGCCCGGGTCCCTGGTCTTGAGGAACCTGCTCCAGAGCTCATCCACCGTCTTGCCCTCCGTCAACTCCTATGCTCCACCTTAGGCCCCTCTAAGATCTGCGAGAGGACTTGTATCAACAGGAACGCCGCCCCGGAAGCAACCCCGGAGGCCACCCCAGCTCGCATTAAGGACTCTAAGGGCGAGACGCCCGAAAGAAGCGAAAACACCAGTGCGATCGTCCCTGTCAATCCCCCGAAGCTCCAGATTAAGTCCTTCATATTTCCACCCCCCCTTTATCCCTCAGTCGTGATAATCCGCGCACCCACAAGCCCCTGCGTTCCTCCGGAATCCCCAAAAGGCCCCTGGCGATTCTACGCAAGCAGGAGCTAGCTTTGGAGTTAGGATACATCAGAAGGAAGGGGCTCTGCCTCGCAACCGCCTTGGGCACACAGGCATCCTCCAAGATAAAGCCGGAAAACCGGACCTTAAGCCCTAAGAAGTGACTTATCACCTGGTTCAGCTTGCCGAACACTTCTTCGGCCTCGGATTGCGAGCTCACTCGGTTTATCACCAAGTGCATAGAACCTCCCTCCCTTTGGGGGGATATGACCTTCACCATCGCATAGGCGTCCACCACAGCCGTCGGCTCGGGTGTGGTTACCAGGACAACCTCGTCTGTGCTCAGTGCCATATCCAACACACCCTTGGAAAGCCCGGCGGCCGTATCCACCACAACTATGTCCGCCTCCCCCTCTATGACATCTAAGGCCTCCCTGAGCTTCACCCAGGCCCACTCCTCTGCGGTCAAAAGCTCCCTCACCCCGGAGCTGGCTGGGACGAGTTTTATACCCATAGGCCCATCTAAGACTATCTCCTCTAATGGACACCCCCGGAGGACGACGTCCCCAAGGGTGCCCTCCGGCTTTACACCCAAAAGCATATCGAGGTTGGCCAAGTGCACGTCCGCATCCACCAGGAAGACCTTGTGGCCCAGCTCGGCAAAGGCGAGGGAGAGGTTCAAGGCCAAGTTCGACTTGCCCACCCCACCCTTACCGCTCGTTATCGTGAACGACCTGGCCCTCCGTCCCTCAGCGCTTCTGTGCGCTGAGAGCAGTTCACGGAGATGTTTCGCCTGTCCCTCCATATCCCCCCTCCAGTAAGATCCCGGCTAAACGCTCCGGTGTGGCCGTGTGAAGGTCTTCGGGTATGCGGGGGCCGTCCGAGAGATACGAAAGCACTTTTCCGGTAGCATAGGCTATGTTCACCACGGTGCCGGGGCTGAGCGTCTCGTCCAGTTTGGTGAACAAAAGGTAGCTCACCGGTAGAACCCCGAATCGGCGCACCGCCTCCATCAGGTCGCCCTCCTTGGCGTTTGCCGCTAAGACCAAGTGTAATTCATCCGGGCCGACCTCCCTCACCAGCTTCTCCAACGCCTCGATCCCTCCCTTTCGGCCCGGGTTCTCCCCCGGCGTGTCCACTAAGATCACGTCTCTATCCCCGAAGGATTCGACAGCCTCCCCGACCTCCTCCGGGCTGTAGGCCACCTTCAAGGGCATCCCCGCTATGGCCGAGAACGACCTCATCTGCTCCATAGCTCCTATGCGGTAGGTGTCAGCCGAGACCAACGCCACCCTACAGCCCCGTACGAGCTTGTGCCGCACTGCGAGCTTCTGTAGGCAGGTGGTCTTGCCCATCCCGGTGGGTCCCACAAAGGCCACGACCTTGGCCCCCTCTCCCCTGTACCTCGGGAAGACCACCTTCCCTAGCCATCCCGTAAGACAGGCCCTCACCCGCTCGTGGACACCCCAATCCACCCCATCCCCGCCCTCCAAAAGCCATCTTTCCACTATCCCTCTGTCCACCCCGCGTCCCAGAAGAAGTTTGTACCATCTATGCTGGGGCTCGGAGAAGGGGGTCTCTTCCTCCCTCCGGACCGTCGTCGCCATGGCCCTCCGGAGGGCCGCCACCTCCTCCCGCAGCCTCGCCATCTCCTCCCAGTCCCCCTCCATCCCTCTCCCCTCTCCTAGGACCTGCTCCTTCCAACGTCTGTAGGCCTCCATTTGCTTCTGGAAGCTCCCCACGGCCCTGTGGGCCTTAGGAGGAGCTTCGTCGACAGCCGCTGTGATCTCGACCCTGCGGCTCAGCAGCCCCTTCACCTGGCGGGAGTCCAATATCACCGCGTTCTCCCCCAGCTCCTCCCGCACCTTCCGGAGGACCTCCCGCATCGAATCCGCTTGGAAGGTTTTTATCCTCATCATCGCTCAAAACGCCGACTTTGGACCTCGGACCTTGGACATTTAACTCAAGCTCAACATCCCGAACGAGCGGACTGAAATATCTACCGGCACCTCGGCATACGATATCACCGGAAGCTCCGGGAACTTGGGTTCCACGAGCCTCCGGAAGTAGAGCCTCACCTTCGGGGCGCATAAGACCACCGGCTGCATTCCTTCCTGAGCCATCCGTCCCGTCCACTCCTCGAGCCTCTCGTAAAGTCTCTGCAGCTGCTCCGGCGGGAGCACAGCGGCCTGGCCCTGTCGGACCCCATCGGCATATCCGGCCAGAACCTGCTCTAAGTCCGGGTCCAGTGTTATTCCAACCAACGTCTTGTCCTCCCTGAGGTATGCGGAGCATATCGTCCTGCCCAAGGCCTGGCGCACGTACTCGGTGAGGGCATCCGGGTCCTGGACAGCTGAGGCATAGTCCGCCAGAGTTTCCAATATGGTCACCATGTCCCTTATCGGGACCCTCTCCTTCAGGAGGTTCTGCAGGACCTTCTGCACCCCGCCTAAGTTCATCAGCCCGGGCACAAGCTCCTCCACCACGGCGGGATACTGTTTTTTGAGGTTATCTAAAAGGTTTT
>DTXA01000555.1 GCA_012962735.1 Candidatus Latescibacterota bacterium | reverse complement strand
AGTGCAAGACGCCGCAAGGGATGAAGTATTTGGCCACAGGCCGCTACGACGTGGGACCGGTCTGGAAGTCGAGGAACGGACAGATGTACTACTCTGGAAACGAGGTCACGGGGCTGTTCGAGTTCGCCAAGCACCATGACCCTGATCGCATCAAGGCCGCCACGTTCACCACCGACTATTGGGCCGCTCCCGGGTACTTCTACACAGCTGCCGATACCTACGCTCTTCCCGCCTCTTTTCCCGACGAACGCATGTGGCGGGAATACGCCTTACCCTACCTGAGGCGCTGGGGGAACTGGAATTTGGTCTACGTCTACTTCCCGGTCATGGACACGATATCGTACTGCCCCTCCTTTCAAGAACGTTGGCCATACGCCCGTTTCTCCAAGCATGGATATATGCTCTTTTTGGATGCCCTTTTGGGCGAGGTCGTGGAGTTCCTCCAGGCCAATGAGCTCTGGGACGAGACCTATCTCTTTCTGGCCTCGGACCACGGGTACCATGCGGGGTGTTCCACGGCCCGGAAAATGGGGGCGACCGGCCCGAACTGGTGCTGCGACCATCCGGAGCCGCACGACTGCGAAATATGGGATTTTGAAAGGGACCGATCCACTGACCGCTATTCCGGATGCACCAGAAGGGTGCTTTTTCTGCTCTCAGGTGGGGCTCTTGACCCATCCCTGCGGGGGAAGGTCCTGGAAGAGGCAGAGATAATAGATGTCGCCCCCACCATAGCGGACATAATGAAGGTCCCGTACCCGTGCGAAGGCGAGTCCGTGTTCCGCAGGCTCGGCTAACGCCCGGCGTCGTTTGAGGCCGAACACTAACTAGGAGGTGCGATATGATGAGGCCAGATTTCTATCGAAACCCTCGGCTGGACTTCGAGTTCAACCGGAGGATACCGTACTACGTATTAGCGGGGTTGGTGTTCCTCTGGCTTTTGAGCGGGATCTACATCGTGGGCCCGGACGAGCAGGGGGTGATAAGGAGGTTCGGGAGGATGGTCCGAGTGGTCGGCCCGGGACCGCACTGGCACCTGCCGTTCCCAATTGAACGGGTGGACACGCCCAAGGTCACGAAGATCAGACGCATAGAGCTGGGCTTCCGCACCGTCCATCCGGGTCCCCCGGCCAGGTACGTGGATGTGCCCGAGGAGGCCCTTATGCTCACGGGCGACGAGAACATAGTGCACTGCGAGGTGGTGGTGCAGTATAAGATCAAGGACGCCCCGAAGTACCTTTTCAACGTGCGGGGCCCAAAGGAACTGGTCAAGGACGCGTCCGAGGCGGCCCTGAGGCAGGTGGTAGGCAGGCACAAGATAGACGAGGTGCTCACCGAGAAGAAGTTGGAGATCCAGCAGGAGATACAAGATAAACTCCAGGAGCTTATGGACCTGTACGATGGTGGCATCTCTATCGTGTTGGTGAAGTTCCAGGATGTCAGGGCGCCCAAGGAGGTGGACGCTGCTTTCAAGGACGTGGCGAGCGCAAGGGAGGACCGGGAGAGGCTCGTTCAGGAGGCGGAGGCCTACCGTAACGACGTCCTTCCCAAGGCTCGGGGACAGGCGGAAAAGCTCATCAAGGAGGCCCAGGCCTATAAGATAGAGCGTATCCAGCGGGCCAAGGGGGACGTGGCAAGGTTTTTGGCCGTGCTCCGGGAATACCAGAAGGCCAAACAGGTGACCAGGGCCCGGTTGTACATAGAGACGATGGAGCGGGTGCTTCCGAGGGTGCGGAAGTACCTCGTGGAGGGAGAGGGAACGGTGAACTTGTTACCCTTGGGGACGCTTCCGAAGGTTGCGAAAGGAGGTGCCAGATGAGGGGACTTATATGGCTGGGGATAGTGGTCTTAGGGATCGTCGTCGTGCTGGGAATGGTAACGTTTACGGTGGATCAGACCGAGCAGGCGGTGGTCGTGCGGATGGGCGAGCCGGTCAGGGTGGTCAAGGAACCGGGGCTTCACTTCAAGCTCCCCTTCCCGATAGAGACCGTTCACACCTTCGACCGTAGGCTTTTAGAGTACGACTCCGCCCCCGCCCAGATATACACCAAGGACAAGAAGAACCTCATCGTGGACAACTACGCCCGTTGGCGCATAGTAGATCCCTTGGCCTTCCTGAAGACCGTGCGCACCGAGGTCGGAGCCCAGTCCCGCTTGGACGATATAGTCTACTCCGTGCTGCGGGAGGAACTGGGGAAACATACGCTCTCCGAGGTCGTGGCGGAGAACCGAGAGCCTATTATGAAGACTGTGACAAAGCGGTGCGATCAGGAATCGGAGAAACTGGGGATAAAGGTCGTGGACGTGAGGATTAAGCGGGCGGATCTGCCCCGTGAGAACGAGCGGTACGTGTTCGACAGGATGCGGGCAGAGCGCAGCAGGATCGCCAAGCAGTACCGCTCCGAAGGGGAGGAGATGGCTCTCAAGATCCGGGCGCAGACCGACTTGGAGAAACGACAAATTTTGGCCGAAGCATACAGGAAAGCCGAGGAGATAAAGGGGGAGGGGGATGCCGAGGCCTCCCGGATATATGCAGAGGCATACCGGAAGGACCCGGAGTTCTACGCGTTCCTGCGCTCACTTCGGGCTTACGATGCCGTCCTGGATTCTACCACGGTTTTGCTCATGCCTCCGGATAGCCCATTCTTCCGGTACCTGCGTAAGTGAGGTCTGGGTCCTCCTTCTGTCCCTGTGGGCATATCCCCTCGGGGTGGGGGCGTCTATGTGGGAGGCCCTCCGGTCGAAGCATGGGGAGGTGCTATCGGCTTCTTCCTACCGGGAGGTCGCCCAGAGGGTGGCGGTGGTCCTGGACCGGGAGTACGAGAGGGTGGGCAGGGGGATTGGATATGGGGGAGACGCTCCAGTGCGGGTCTTCCTGCCCACCTCCCAGGAGGAGTTCGAGAGGCTGACCCAGGGCCGTATACCGGACTGGGGCAAAGGGTGTGCCTTCCCAGCCCATGGGGTGGTCGTACTTCAGCCCTTCGATGAGAATCCAGCAGGACTTAGGCAGACCCTAGCCCACGAGGTGGCCCACGTGCTTCTACACCGGGCGGCTGGTGGGAAGCCGATCCCCAGGTGGTTCGACGAAGGGGTGGCGATGTGGTATGCACTCGAATGGGGTAGGGCCCACAGCTTCCGGCTGGGTATGGCGACGCTGTTGGGGAGGCTGATCTCCCTGGAGGAGATAGAAGGGGTGCTATCGTTCGAATCCGGACGGGCCGAGCTGGCCTATGCGGAGAGCTTTTCGGCCGTGATCTTCCTTCTCGGGCGCTACGGAGGGGATTCCGTCCGCAGGATAACGGGGCTTATGCGAAAGGGAGCTTCGTTCGAGGAGGCCATGGAGCGGGTGACCGGTATCCCGTACGGGGCATTTCTCGAGGAATGGCGCAAGCACATACGGGGACGGTATCATCCCCTTGTTGTGTTTACCGAGGGGCCTTACCTCTGGATCGGGATCACGGCTCTCTTCCTTTTGGTCTACCTGATCAGGCGCGTGAGGACTAAGAGGATAGTGCGGGAGTGGGAGGAAGAGGAGGAACACGGCCTGTAATGTATAAAATGACGAACAGCCCCTTGCCTTTCCCCTTAAATGGGTGTATATTTGAAGCGACCGAAACTCCTACCGAGGAGGTCACCATGGTTACCGAAGCCCAGGTGTGGGAGGCTTTGAAGGGATGTTACGACCCGGAGATCCCCGTGAACATAGTGGACCTGGGACTGATCTACGAGGTGAAGGTGGAGGACGGGGACGTCCGGGTTCGGATGACTATGACCGCCCCCGGATGCCCGCTTTCGGGTTGGATCGCCCGACAGGCGGAGGAGGCTATAAGGGCCTTAGAGGGCGTCCGGGAGGTCCACGTGGAGATGGTCTGGGACCCCCCATGGACGCTGGACCGTATGAGCGAGGAAGCTAAGAAGGCTCTGGGATTGGCCTGAGATGCAACTGTCCTATGCCCCCCTGATCTTGGAGACCGCTGGGCCCTTCCGGATGTCTCGGGAGAAGAAGAGGTTATGCCGGAACGCGCTGGTCCGGCTCGAATGGGAGCGGTTGATCGGCCTGGGCGAGGCCGCGTCCTCCCGGTTCTACGGGGAGGATGCGGACACCGTCTCCAAGGCCTTAGAACGGGTCCGACCGTTAATAGAGGGTGCTTCCCCCCTCGAAGGGGAGCGGTTGGGACTGGAACTGGCCAAGCGGCTTCCGGGGGATCGCTCCGCAAGGGCGGCGGTGGACATCGCCATTTGGGACCTCTTGGGCAAGCAACTCGGAGCTCCCCTATACCGGCTGTTGGGCCTGGCGGGCATCCCTCCACCGCCCACCTCCTTCACCCTGGGCATCTCCCCTCCGGAGGAGATGCGGGCCCGGGCCGAAGCCGTCAGGGGGCAGTTCCGGGTCCTCAAGGTGAAGGTGGGAGTCAGTAGGGAGGAGGACGCCCTCTCGGCGGTGCGGGAGGTGTGGGGCGGACCCTTGCGCATAGATGCCAACGGAGCCTGGGGTCCTGAGGAAGCGATCGTTCGCATCCGGGCACTGGAGCGGTTCGGGCTGGAGTTCGTCGAACAGCCCGTGCCTCCCGGTGACCCGGATGTCCTGGCCCGGGTGCGGGAGGCGGTCGGGGTTCCGGTGTTCGCCGACGAGAGCGCATTGAGCCCCGAGGACATATACGCCCTCGCCGGTAAAGTGGACGGCGTGGTGGTCAAACTGGCCAAGAGCGGCGGGGTCCGCACAGCACTTCGTGCCATAGCCACAGCTAAGGCCTGCGGGTTGAAGGTGATGTTGGGATGTATGGTGGAGAGTTCCCTGGGGATAGCGGCCGCCGTACACCTCTCCCCCCTGGCCGACTACACAGACCTGGACGGCCATCTGCTGCTGGCCCAGGACCCCTTCGAGGGTGTCGTCCTTCGGGACGGGCGTATGCTGCCGCCGGAGGGTCCCGGACTGGGGGTGCGCCGGAGGGGGTCGTCGGGAAGGAGTTCCGCATAAGGGGGTACAGGGGCCGGGTGAAGTTCAGGAGGTTGCGGGCGAATACCAGAGGGAGTGGCCGTGCGACCTTGGTAAGCCTGGCCTTCCTTTGGGCTGCAGTATTTTTCCTACTGTTCTGGCTGGCCCGTCTCAGGCGTTGAGGGGGATATATATGCGAGAGCGCCGGGGCTCGCCCTTCTGGGAGGTCTTGATCCTCCTGGCTGCAGTGGGGCTGTTGTTGGTGCTCAACCTGGATCGGTTCACCCAGGGAGGGCGCTCTGCCAGGGTCCGGTTCGCAGAGGTGGAACATGAGTTCCGGCGCATCTGGGAGCTTCAGGAGGGGTACCGTAATATATATGGCACCTACGCCCCTTCTTTGGATTCCCTTAATTTCCGCACCATGCCCGACGCTCTGTTCCGGTACTCCGTAGTACAGGCGGACAGTTTCACCTTCCGAGCTGAGGCAGAGGCCCTGAGGGACTACGATGGGGACGGGGTGCTGGAGCTCTGGCAGATAGACCACACCAAGCGCATCACCTGTAAGAGAGGGGACTGATAGGGGGCGCAGATGCAAGTGCGCAAGGCGGTGATCCCGGCAGCTGGGCTGGGTACGAGGTTCCTTCCGGCCACCAAGGCCCTGCCTAAGGAGATGATCCCCATCGTGGACAAACCCGCCATCCAGTATATCATAGAGGAGATCGTGGCCTCCGGGATAGAGGACATCTTGATCATAACCGGCCGGGGCAAGCGGGCTATCGAAGACCACTTCGACAAATCCCTCGAATTGAACCATGTGCTCAGGGAGAAAGATCGGACAGCTATGCTGGAGACCCTGGAGACTATAGAGGAGCTGGCCGATATCCACTATCTGCGCCAGAAGGAGGCTTTGGGGACGGGCCATGCCATCCTCAAGGCCCGCTATCACATAGGAGACGAACCGTTCGCTGTGCTGTTCGGGGACGATCTGGTGGTGTCTGAGGAGCCCTGTCTGGCCCAACTGTTGCGGCTGTATGACAAGTACAGTGCCTCCATCTTAGCGGTCCAGCGGGTCCCTCTTCAGGAGGTCTCTGAGTACGGCGTGATCCAGGGCAAGCCCATCAACGAGGTGCACTTAGTTGAGGACCTGGTGGAAAAGCCCAGGCTCGGGGAGGCCCCCTCAAATCTGGCCTTGCTCGGGCGATACATCTTAGAGCCGGACATCTTCGATATCCTGGACAAAACCCCCTTCTCACAGCGTGGGGAACTGGAGCTCACCGATGCGATCAGGACTATGGGCAAGGATAAGGTCGTGTACGCCTATGAGATATCTGGCAAATGGTATACAGTGGGGGACAGGCTCTCCTACCTCAAGACCACGGTGGAATTCGCCCTAAGGCGGGAGGACCTTAAGGGACCCTTCGGGAAGTACCTTAAGGGTCTCGTGGACGGAGGCTTGGATGTTGAATCGTAAGGTATTGGTCCTCAACCAGAACTACGAACCACTGAGCATCTGCTCGGCCAAGAGGGCCCTGGTGCTGGTGTTCCTCGGGAAGGCCGAGGTGGTTGAGGAGGCCGGTACCGTACACACCGTCTCTAAAGCTTTCCCCCTGCCCAGCGTGGTGCGGCTGTGGATATACGTGCGCAAGCCCCGGAACGATATCCCCCTGACCAAGCGCAACATCCTGAGGAGGGACGGCCACAGATGCCAATACTGCGGCACCACACAGGGGCCTATGACCGTGGACCACGTAGTCCCGAAAGACATGGGAGGGAAGGACACTTGGGAGAACTTGGTTTGCTGCTGTATGCGGTGCAATAACCGCAAGGGCAACCGTACACCCGAGCAGGCTGGGATGAGGCTGCTCCGTCCCCCCAGGAGTCCCAATTTCCTATATCTTGTGCGGGCTTTCGTAGGGGAACCCGAGCCAAGTTGGAAACCATATCTGTTCATGGATTAAGGAGCGGACGATGAAGGGAAGGATATTGAGCGGTATGAGGCCGACGGGCAAGCTCCACCTTGGCAACTACGAAGGGGCTCTGAGGAACTGGGTGGAGCTCCAGGAAGAATACGAGATGTTCTGTATGATAGCTGACTGGCATGCCCTCACAACGGAATACGAACATCCCGAACAAATAAGGGCCAACGTCAGGGAGCTTGTGTTGGACTACTTAGCCGCCGGGCTGGACCCGAAGCGGGTGGCCATCTTCGCGCAGTCCGATGTGAAGGAGCATGCGGAACTTCATCTGCTCTTCTCCATGATTACCCCTACCCCTTGGCTCATCCGCAATCCCACCATCAAAGAACAGGCCCGGGATATGGGACTTATCGGGGAGGGGGAGGAGGTAACAAAGATAAACTACGGCCTCTTGGGATACCCTGTGCTCCAGGCCGCCGATATCCTCATATATAGGGCAAACGCTGTCCCAGTGGGCGAGGATCAGGTGCCCCACATAGAGCTGGCCCGGGAGATAGCAAGGAGGTTCAACTACCTGTACGGGGGGTTTTTCCCGGAACCAGAGCCAATCCTCACCTGTGTCCCCAAACTTCCCGGCCTGGACGGCCGCAAGATGAGCAAATCCCTGGGGAACGTTATCTACCTGTCCGACCTACCCAAGGTGGTCAAGGAAAAGGTATGCACGATGTTCACCGATCCCATGCGGATAAAAAAGAAGGACCTAGGGGACCCTGAGGCCAGAGGATGCCCGGTATTCCTGTACCACAAGCTATACAACTCCCATGAGATCGCCCAGATAGAGGAAGACTGCAAGGCGGCCGTACTTGGATGTGTGGAGTGTAAAGGCAGGCTGGCGGAGCGGTTGGCCGAGTTCTTAACTCCCGTTCAGGACCGCAGGCGGGAAGCCGAGGCGAGGGAGGGATACGTAGAAGAAGTTCTGAAAGATGGGGCTAAAAGGGCTCGCTCCGAGGCGGAAAGGACGATGGAAGGAGTTCGGGAGCGGATGGGGGTCGGATGATACCTCAGTTGGATGGAACCCGTAAACAGATATTTAAAACCAACGGGATAAGGGCTACACCGGCTCTATGCGAAGCCGGACCGTTCCCTCCCGGACGGGGCCCTTTATGCTGAAGGCGACCCGAGTTATGTCCGTCGGACCCTCTGCCAGGTCCACATCCCTCACCACCTCCACCCTGACGGCTACAGCCTCGGAGGCGAACGTCACCCGCAGCTTTCCCCTTTTCCCCCTAATCAGCACAGCACCTTTCCCCACTTCAGCCGTCCCGAAGGTAACCAGGGAACTCTCCAGGTCGCCGGGTCTGGAGGAGAAGCGCACCTCATCCACGAGCTCCACCCAACCCCTCGGCGGGTCCCGGTGAAGGGCCACGGTGCGGCGGAGAGATGCCAGGTCCGCCTCAGGGGGATAGACGGCCCTCAGCTCCAGCACCATCACGTCCACCCTGTCGTCGGCCCGGTGCTCTATGAGTTCTGCGGCAGCATTCCGTCCCGCCCTCTGTTCGCATCCGTTGGGCACCGGGACCGAGTGGCCCCTTGAGGAGTTGACGAAGTGCTCGTACCGCCTGGGGCCGAAGTACTCCCTGGTATACCTGCCTCGTCCTGGGTCGGCGACGATGGACTCGCCCCCGAAGTGCACGATGAAGGCCCCCACATCGTTCTGGTTGTGCATCTCCGCGTTGTGGCCACCCTTGGCCGCCAGGACCAGTGCATCCGGGTCGGAGGGGTCGTACCTGGCGAACATCCACTGAAGGCCCCTGAAGAAGTCGTGGCTGGATGGGACGAAAGGTGGAGGGCTGGGGTCGGGCCTCCAGAAGAGGCTTCTGAGCATCCAGGCGAGACCCCCCGACGACCCGGCGGGACGGGCCAGGGCCATAAGCTCTGGGATCTCTAAGCGGCGGGATAGGTAGGCCAAAAGGGGAGTCGGTGGGGAGAAGTTCCTGTCGCAGTCGGAGAAGTTGACGAAGACACCCGGGCTCAGCAGCACCCGCAGCGGGAAGCGCGCTACCTCACGCACGAAATCCCCTTCGAGGAAGTTCACCCTCCCGTCGGTGCGGGCCTCCACAAGGTCGGCCAGCACTGCGTAGTACCCGAAGCCGTAGGCCCAATATCCTGGCCCCTCGCTCGAGCCCCCGTCCTCGTCGAAGGTGGCTATGTAGTCGTCCAAAGACCTGGCCGCCTTTGCAAGGACCTCCGCGAGGCGAGCAAGGTCCTCCTCGATGTAGACCGCCGCACCCGCCACACCTCCGTTGCACACGGCGTTCCAGTTGTTCACACTGCGGGATGAAGTGTTGTAAAGCCACCAGAAGTCGTGGCGGGCGAGATAGGGGGTTATGCAGCGACGGTCCACCTCGTCCCGTATCCGCCTGCGCAGCAGAGGGTCCAGTTGCCCTCCCAGAACGCGATCGAGCTCGGCGAGGTCCAGGGCGGTCATAGCCGCCCCGAGGTCGACAACGGGACGGTGGATGTTCGCAAGTTCAACCTGATGGGCGGGGAGGGCCCAACTGCTCTCCTCACATATGGCCCATGCTAAGTCCAAGATGGGACCCAAAAAACGCCCCCGGAACTCTAAGCACTCGGCTAGGGCCAGAGCCGCCAAGTCCTCCCGCCTCCTGCGCCAGGGGCGCTCGTACCCCCTCCGTTCTCCAGTGCGCTTGAACTCCAAGAACAAAGTGGCCGTCAGGGGAGGGATCGGCTCTCCTGCTGCCTCCTCGGCCCGGGCAACTATCCTGTCCATCTCACCTCGGCCCATAGCCGCCTTTGTATCCTCCCAGGCCTTCCTGTCCTCCACAGAGGGGAAGGGGAGACGGCCCGGGGCGGCCCTCAGGGCCTTTTCGATCTCTGCGGGGTTGTAAGAGTT
>DTXA01000554.1 GCA_012962735.1 Candidatus Latescibacterota bacterium | reverse complement strand
CCCTCCAGCGCCGATGGTACTGCCCGGGAGACCGGGTGGGAGAGTAGGTCGTCGCCGAGGAGGGGGATGGTCCTTTGGGCCATCCCCTTTTTATATGCCCCGTTTTAGCTCCTATCAGATGAATGGAGGGCATATATTATTGCGCATCCGGGCCCTTCTGCTTATCTTTGGGATGTAGACGACCGGGCTGTGGAGTTCTCGGCCGATGAGAGAATATCAACAGCCGATCAAGTATTGGCCCGAGGGGGAACGCCCCAGGGAGCGGCTCCTTCAGAACGGTCCTGAGGAGCTCTCCGATGCGGAGCTTTTAGCTGTCCTTCTGCGCACCGGGGATGCGGCCTCGGGCCTGAGCGCTCTGGACTTGGCCCTGTACCTTTTGGCGAGGTTCGGCAATTTAAAGGCGATAGACCGGGCATATCCGGCCGAGCTCCAGGAACTCCCGGGGATGGGTCCGGCCAAGGCGGCCACTATAAAGGCGGCTTTGGCCTTAGGTAGAAGATTGGCCACCGAAGGTGATGAGGGACGGGTGGCCTTCCGGTCCAGTTCGGACGTTGCCAGGTACTATCTTCCCAAGGTGCAAGGGCTGAAGAAAGAGGTCTTTCGGTGTGCCCTGTTAGACATGAAGAATAGGCTTCTTAAGGATGTGGTGATATCCGAGGGGAGCTTAGGGGAGAGCTTGGTGCATCCTAGGGAGGCCTTCCTCCCTGCGGTCCGGGAGTCGGCCGCTGCCGTCATATTCGTGCACAACCACCCCTCCGGGGACCCCACGCCATCCCAGGAGGACATCGCCATCACACAACAGCTCGTGCAGGCGGGACAGATATTAGGCATCCGGGTGTTGGACCACGTCATTCTGGGGGAGGGAAGGATGGTGAGCCTGGCCGAGGAGGGGATAGTGCAATGATGGGGCTTTTGTTGGCCGTCTTAATGGCGGCAATCCCGGTCTGGGCGCAGGTGCCCACTTTAAGGCTCCCGAGCGTGGAGGTGTATGGGGAAAGACGGGATGTCTTCCGGCCCTTGGGGAACAAAAGGGAGGGCGTACTTTGGGAGCCTGGGTCAGTGCGGGTGTCGGAGGCAGGGGAGAGGGCAAGGCCCACCGGCTGGCTCCCCGACCTCGGCCCTATGCGGAGCAGGCCCTGGGAGGCGTGGGAGGCCTTCGGAGGGGGGCTTAAAGTCGAGGCCGAAGGGGGGAACCTCTCCCTCGGGGGGGGACTTTCTGGGGGGAGGGCTTACGAGGGCGGAGGGGGGATGTTCCAGGCCTCGTACAAGAAGGCCATGGAGGAGGTACAATATCCGGGATATAGGGGGAAGGTCTTAGAGATGGAAGGATGGATGAGGTCTAGAGGACCCGGAATATGGGCTGTGGGTGAATGGTCGGAGGACCTGTGGGGAGGGCGGGAGATGGACGACTACCGGGCAGCCTTGGGGGTCGAGGTCGTCCGGGGGGATATCGCCCTGAGGGCGGGGAGGGCCGTCCTGGCGGATTCCGTCCGTGAGAGATACGTGAAACTTTTGGGAAGATGGGAAGGGACGGCGGGGAGGTGGAGATGGGGGGGGAGAGGATGCTGGGAACGGGCCGGAGGGGTCTGGACAGGAAGCATTCAGCTCGGAGTGGGGACGGCCGAGGGGAGGATACGAGGGCGCGTAGGGATGGTCTGGGTGGGGAAGGGACGTGGTGGATGGCTCAGGCCCTGGGGTGCGGTAGACCTCCTGATGGGCAGGAGGATGAGGCTCTTCCTGCGGTCCTCCCCCGGTGTCGAGCTCGTCTCCCTCAGGAAGAGATTGCAGGAGAACCCGTTTCTGGACGGGAGGGGTAAGTCGTACCTCAGAGACCGCAGGGTTGACCTCGTGGGGGGGGTCCGGGCCTCTTTCTCCGCGGGGGAACTTATGCTTTTCCTGCGGTACGCCGATGTGGACGGGTTCCCTATATGGAGGAAGGCCGATGGCCTCTGGAAATTCACCCCGGAGGAGGTGCGCGTAGAGGAACTGCGGGGGTTCGGCTCAGGGAGGGCTTGTGAGGTCCGGTGGGAGGTGCGGGCCGTGGCACGGAGGGCCACAAGGACGGACCGCGGCAGAGTCCCATATCTCCCGGATGTGGAGGGGACCCTTGGAGTTTTGAAGAGAGTCTGGGGGATGGAGTGGGAGGTGCAGGGATCTTACCTCGGTCCTACGTCTGACACAGATGGGAGGTGGAGGAAGCCCCTCTTCCTCTTGGACCTGGAGATCTCCAGGTCCGTGGGGCCGGTGGAGGTGTTCCTGAGCTTAGGGAACCTTTCAGGGGAGCGGGAAGGAATATGGGAGGACGAACCCCTTCCCGGAAGGGAGCTCTGCGGGGGGGTGCGGTGGAATGCGTTTCGTAGCCGATGATATGTTGGGAAAATTGGCCAAGTGGCTGAGGATCTTAGGGTACGATGTATTATATCCTGCCCCGGCCAGGGACGCCCACCTCCTCCGGCTGGCCCAGGCCGAGGGTAGGGTGTTGCTCACCAGGGACAAAGGCCTGGCCTATAGGTGCTCGGGATGGAAGGTGTTGGTGAAGAGCGAGGACCCATGGGAACAGCTCCGACAGGTGGTGGAGGAGCTTGGGTTGGAGGTGGACAAGGGCTTTCTGAGCCGATGTGCTGTGTGCAACGAACCTATAGAGCCGGTACCTAAAGAAAACATACGGGATCTCGTGCCTCCCTATGTGTTTCGGACCCACGAGCACTTCGCCCGCTGCCCCATCTGCAGCCGGGTGTACTGGGAGGGGTCCCACGTGGAGCGGATGCGAAGGAAGTTGGCAGAGGTATTGGGGGTGCCTTGGAGGGGCGGCCCTTAGAGGAAGTGCCCTTCGTGGTCTTCGACGTCGAGACCACGGGCCTCGATCCCGAGGCAGGGGATCGAGTCTGCGAGCTGGGAGCCTTGAAGCTTCGGGGGGGCCATACGGGGGACGTGTTCTGGAAGCTCGTAGATCCGAAGGCCCCCATCTCTGAGGGCGCTTTCCTGGTCCACCATATCACCCCCCAGATGCTCAGGGGAGCTTCGGGGATGGAGGAGATTCTGCCCGAGTTCCTCAGATTCTTAGGTAAGGACGTGCTCGTAGCCTACAACGCCGCGTTCGATATGAAGTTCCTCAGGAGCGAATTGGCCCATGCGGGCCTGCCCTTGCTTTCAAATCCGGTGGTGGACGTACTTCCACTGGCCAGGCGCCTCCTTCCAGGGTTGGGGCGGTACGGTCTGGATCACGTGGCCTGGACGTTGGGGGTGGAGCACCGGGAACCCCACAGGGCTATGGGAGACGTCAAAGCCACGGCCGAGGTGTTCCTTCAGCTGCTGGAGCGGGTTCGGGGATGGGGGGTGTATACGTTGGGACAATTGCTGGACTTCTTGGAGCCCCCTGGGATACGGAGGCTCGTGAGGGATGCGATGGAAGCGGGCAGGAGGCTGTGGTTGAGATACCGGTCGGGGGACCGAGTAACCGAGCGGGAGGTCTCCCCCAGACGATTGGAAGGGGGATACCTGGTGGCCTTCTGCCATCTGCGGGGGGAGGAACGCAGCTTCCGGCTGGACAGGATATTGAAGTTACGAATCTTATGATGGAAGATAGACTCCTCGGGTGGCTCGAAGCCCTGATGGCCCGCCCCAGTCCCACGGGCGTGGAAGGGGATATCCAGAGGTTTTTGGCAGGCGTCCTGCGGGAGATGGGCTTCGAGGTCCTTTTGGACCCTGTCCTTCCCGGCAAGCCCAACCTATACGCCCTCAGGGGGAAGCCCCGGTACGTCGTGGCCACCCATGTGGACACTGTGCCCGTCTGGGGACATCACGCAGGGGCCGGGCTGGCCGTAAGGGATGGGGTGGCTTACGGACGGGGCGTTGTAGACCCCAAAGGCCAGATAGCGGCCCTGTTGGCGGCTTTGGAGGGGGCATCGGTTCCTGCTTTTGTGGCGCTTTTTGTAGATGAGGAGAAGGGAGGAAAGGGCTCCGAGGCCTTTCGGAACCCTTGGAGGGGAAGAGTAGAAGGGGCTTTAGTCCTGGAACCTACGGGATTTCAGATCTGCAATTTTCAACTTGGAAGCGTAGAATTTGAAGCAGAGGTCTCGGGCCGGGAGGCCCACGGGGCCACGTACGAAGAGGACCGGAACGCCGTGCTGAGGTGCATAGATCTCATCCGAGACCTGAGGGGGCTTTCGTTTTTGGGGGGATGGGGGATAACCATCGGTAAGATAGAGGGAGGGAAGGACTGCCAGGTGCTTCCGGACTCCTGCAAGTTCACGGCCGACATCCCCATCCCTTGGGGCGTCCGACCAGAGGACGCCCTGGATGAGGTGCTGCATATCTTAGACCGGTATGGCGCCAGATACACCGTCCTCAGCGTAGATGGCCCCGTGCATATTCCGCCTGAGGCTCCCATCGTAAGGGCCCTTCTCGGGGCCGTAGCCGATGTCTTGGGAAAGCCCCCACCTCTTGCGGTTATGTCCGCCTGGACGGACGCTGCGAATCTGTCCAAAAAGGGAATCCCCTCGGCGGTTTTTGGAGCCGGACCCCTGGCCCTTTCCCACACTAAAGCCGAGCGCATAGCCCTCTTCGACCTCTCTGCACTTTCCGAGATCCTCTGTTCCTTTTTGGAGCGAACGGCTTAATATAGCCCCGCTCAGACACTCTGTAGAACTCCTCCCGCCACTTCTGGAACCTGCCCTCCGATATGGCCCTCCGCATCCGGCGCATCAGCTCGATGAAGAAGTATACGTTGTGCAGGGTTGTCAGGCGCAGGGCCAGGACCTCCCCTGCCTGGAACAGATGTCGTATGTAAGCCCGGGTGTAGTGCCGGCAGACCGGACAGGTACACTTCGGGTCTATGGGGGAGAAGTCCCGGGCGTAGGGGGCGTTCTTGACAACCAACTTCCCCCTCCAGGTGAAGGCAGTGCCGTTCCGGCCGTACCTAGTGGGCACCACACAGTCGAACAGGTCTATCCCCCTGGCGACCCCCTCGACTAGGTCCTCGGGCAGGCCCACTCCCAAGAGGTGACGGGGCCTGTCGTCCGGAAGTGTTGCCGCCACCACCTCCACTATCTCCCAGGTAAGAGGCTTGGGCTCCCCTACGGAGAGGCCCCCGATACCGTATCCGGGGAAGTCCATATCGGCCAGCACTTCTGCACCCTCCCTTCTGAGGTCCTGATGTATCCCCCCCTGCACGATCCCGAACAGGGCCTGCTCCCCCCCGAGCCTTTCGTGTCGCATCAGACACCGCTTCGCCCAAGAGAGGGTCCTCCGGTGGGCTGCCTCCGCATCAGCCCTGGAACAGGGATACGGAGCGGGTTCGTCGAAGGCCATGATGATATCCGCCCCCAAAATATGCTCTATCTCCACCACCCTCTCCGGGGTGAACAGGTGGTAGGAGCCGTCTATGTGGGACTGGAAGGTAACCCCTTCGTCGGTCACCTTCCGCAGCGCCGCCAGGCTGAAAACCTGGTATCCCCCGCTGTCGATGAGGATGGGCCTCTTCCAAGCCATAAATCTGTGCAACCCTCCTGCCTTCTCTATAAGCTCGGGCCCCGGACGGAGGTACAGGTGGTATGCATTGCCCAACACCATCTGTACCCCGATCTCCTCCAGCTCCTGCTGGGAGAGCGCCTTAACCGTGCCCTGGGTTCCAACTGGCATAAAGGCCGGCGTCTCGACCTCTCCGTGGGGGGTGACGAGGACGCCGGCCCTGGCCTCGCCATCTTCGGCGACGATACGAAATTCGAGCATATGCCAGTCTGCTATATGTTGCCCTATTATCTGGTCAAGACGAGCTTCCTGACCCGCACATCACCTCCGGACCTGAGGACGACGATGGCCCGGCCAGCCTCAGGCACGGAGTAGAAGAAAGCCGTGGTCTCGTTGAAGGGCCTTGGGGATGACGTCTGCGGGGGCCTTCAGGTATATGCAAGGTGATCGATTCCCTGAAAGATGCCAGATTCCATCCGGCCAACCTGGAGATCCTCGCGGATCAGGCGCAGGGCGGTTTCGACCACCATCAATCGCTCCCGGACCGGAAGCTCCCTGAGTTCCTCCAATATCTCCCTCCTCACTGTCCGTATGCCAGCCTCTCGGCCAGCACCTCAGGAAGGCCGGCTTTAAGGATCTTGCGTTGAGCTGTCGGGATGTCGTACGGCACCCTTTTGACCTCCACGACTTGCTCTGCAAGGTCCACCACCGCGTAAGAGGCCCTGTTGTCACCATCCCTGGGCTGGCCCGCGCTGCCGACGTTGATGAGGTACCGGAGGCCAGGCTCTATGGGAATGCGAAGGCTCGGCCCCGGAACCAAAACTACATCGTTTCCTCGAAGTACAAAGGCGGCCGGGACATGGGAGTGGCCAATAAAGCAGATCCTGTGGGGGAGCTGGGAGAGATAGTAGGCAGCCTGAGCCCGGGAGAAGATGTAATTCCATTCTTCGGGGCGTTCAGGTGTGGAGTGCACGAAGTAGAGTTCCCCTTCCTGGAGTGTGAGGGGAAGCCTTTCCAGGTACCGGCGATGGAAGTCCCTAAGGCGCCCCTGGGTCCAAAGCACGGCGGCCCAGGCATAGGGGTTGAAGTAGGAGATGTCGGCCTTGCCTATAGCGGCCCAATCGTGGTTGCCGACCACCACCCGGTCGGTCCGATCCCGGACTATGTCTATGCATTCCTCCGGATCGGCCCCGTAACCCACCAGGTCTCCCAGGCACACCAGCCGATCCGGCTGTTCTCGGTCGATGTGGTGAAGGACGACCCTGAGGGCCTCGAGGTTCCCATGTAAGTCGGCGATAAGGGCATAACGCATCTTTATAGCTCCAAAAAGTTCTTCGCTTCGCTCAGATACTTTTTGGGGACCTCCAGTAAACAATTTATACCCCAAGCCGGAGTTCGTTCGCCAGCCCTTTGCCCTGTATCATGATCGCATCCAAAACGCCGTTGACGAAGGCTGGGGACTGGGCAGTGCTGTAAGTGCGGGCAAGTTCCACTGCCTCGTCTATGGAGACTTTGGGGGGGATGTCTGGGAAGTAAAAGTACTCGGCCAAGGCGATGCAGAGCAAGAGGTGGTCTATCCGGCTGACACGTTCTATCCTCCAGTGCTCCAATACCCGCTCTATCCAGGCGTCCAGTTCCTTCCGGTGCGCCACGACCTCTCGGCAGAGGGCCTCGGCAAAGTCTCGCTGGGCCCCCGAGACCCCCTCCTCGTCTGCTACGATAAGGAAGACATCATCGAGCGAGCCCCCGGAGCTTTCCATAGCGTAGAGGACTTTCAGGGCCACTTCCCTGGCACGTCTGCGTGCAGACCACTTTTTGCTCTGCCTAGCTTTCACAATATGTAACGGCTCAGGCCCTCGTCCTTCACTATGTCTTTAAGCTTCCGGCGCACATAGCTTTTGGTTATACGCACCCGTTTTCCCTTGAACGAAGGGGCGTTGAAGAGCACGTCCTCCAAGAGGGCGTTCATAACGGTGTGGAGCCTCCGGGCTCCGATGTTCTCCAGACGGGAGTTGACCTCGTCAGCTATCCGGGCGATCTCCCAGATGGCCTCCTTGGTGAAGGTAAGCGCCACTCCTTCGGGCTCCAAAAGGGCTTTATATTGTTTGATGAGGGCGTTTTTGGGCTCGATGAGGATGCGAACGAAGTCCTCTGCGGTGAGGACGTCCAGCTCTACCCTGATGGGGAAGCGGCCCTGGAGCTCCGGGATAAGGTCGGAGGGCTTGGAGATGTGGAAAGCACCGGCGGCTATGAAGAGGATGTGGTCGGTGCGCACCATTCCATACTTAGTCATCACGTTGGACCCTTCCACGATGGGCAAAAGGTCCCTCTGGACGCCCTCCCGGGAGACGTCTATCTCGCCGTGGGCACGCTCGCCGACTATCTTATCTATCTCGTCTATGAAGATGATACCGGAGTTT
>DTXA01000553.1 GCA_012962735.1 Candidatus Latescibacterota bacterium | reverse complement strand
GATGAAGATGAAGATGAAGATCGCCATAATCGGCGCCGGGGCTTTGGGGAGCCTCTTTGGGGGGCTGTTGGCCGAGGCCGGCCGCGAGGTCTGGCTCTATAATCCCCATTTCGTCGAGCATATTGAGAGGATAAACGCCGAAGGCCTGGTCATCGAGGAGGAGGGTAGGGAACGGAGGGTAAAGATCAAGGCCACCACCAAGATCGAGGATATAGGGGTGGCAGATTTGGTGGCCCTCTTCGTCAAAGCCCCCGACACCGAGGAGGCGATCAAAGGAGCTTTGCCCACCATCGGCAGGGATACTTGGGTATTGAGCCTGCAGAACGGCCTGGGGATCGCGGAGGAGATCGCCAAATGGGTCGATAAGGCCAGGATCTTGCGCGGTATCACTACATTGGGCTCGACCTTGGTCGGGCCGGGAAAGATCGTCCATGCCGGCAAGGGGGATACGGTAATCGGCAGGGTCAGGGGGGGTGAGGTCCATGAGATCATCAATGCCTTCAATGAGGCCGGTATCAGGACCCTGTATGATCCCGACGTGGAGAGATTGGTATGGGAGAAGCTCTTGATCAACCTGGGCATCAATGCCCTAACCGCGGTATTCAACGTCAGGAATGGCGAACTCGTCAGGGATCGTGATTTAAGGGAGGTCATGAGGGAGGTGATCGAAGAAGGGGTGGAAGTAGCCTGCAGGCACGGCTTGGGTTTCTCCCCCGATGAGGTCATAGCGAAAGCAGAGGATGTCTGCCGGCTGACGGGCGATAACATCTCCTCGATGTTACAAGATATAAGAAGAGGTCGAAGGACGGAGATAGATTACATAAATGGGGCCATAGTCAGGGAGGGTGAGAGATTGGGAGTCGGAACTCCCCTAAACAGGTTGCTCACGAAGTTAGTGAAGGTCAAATCAATGGGAGCTGGACTCCGAGATAGATCTGACCCCGTCGGTTCTCCGGCTCTATCCCCAAGAGGGGATAGGCAAAGCCGATGGTGATCTCGAAAGGGAAGAGTCCTCCGAGGGTCCGGCCGGTGAGCCTCCCCTCCAGCCCCATCTCCAGCTTGAGGCCTCTGAAGTCGAGGTCTTCCAGCCTCTCCCAGGTCCAGCCGCCCTCGATGAAGAGCGCTTCGCGCACTTCATCGAGCACCGCTAAGTTGGCTAAGTCGTAATCCATCTCCCGCCTGACGGGGAAACTGAGGGAGAACCGGCTGTATAATTTTGCGTTCCCGGGGTAGCGCCGCTTCTCCCACCGTCCCTTGTCTGCCCTCTCATAGAAACTATGGAGTTCATCCAGGGCAAACTGGAACGGCCCCGGGAGTCGATAGCCTAAGCCCAGACTGATCTCCTCCGAGAGATAGAGATGCGGCATCAACCGGAATAGGTGCCGGCTCCTCAGGGAGAGCCGGCCAAACTCGAGGGGATAGCCCACCAGGGAGAGCTCCGTGGTGTAGAGGTCGCGCATCGCCTCGCTCCTCGTCCAGGTGATCCCGAGGTAGTTTATCCCCTTGCCGATGGTCGGATCGAGTATCCGCCCTATGGAGAAGCTCCAGCGATCGGTCGGCTCCCAGAACCTTGCCGCTGAGCCGACCTTGGGGTTGGAGAAGCCGGTCATGGTCAGCTCCAGCTCTCCAGCGATCGTCCCATATTCGTCGAGCGGGCGGAGATCTACCAAGCCGCGCGTGATCGAGCCCCGGCCGTTGTAGATGGCGAAGGCTCCCACTCCCTGTCCGAGCCACCAGCGGTGCCAGAGGGTCCCACCCTCCAGTATCTGGGTCGTCGGATTGAACCGCAAAAGATAAGCGTCGAGCGGGAGGTCCCTCTTCCCCGTGGTGATCACGCGGAGCTTCATCGGATAGAAATTATCCAGCCGGTTTACGTCCGGGGTCAGCTCCCTCGGGTCGATCTTGACCCCTTTCACAGGGCTTGTGCTCTCGATCTTTATCGTCCCTTCGGGAGCTTGAGCGTCCCAGATTTGGGCGATCTCCTCCCCCTCCTTGGTCACTGCGACGACCTCCACCGGCAGGGCGGCCCCTCCACGGCGGGTGAGCTCGATCTCCGTCAGATAACCCCCTTCTATCGCGGTCATTTCGACCTTTTTGACCCCATAATCGATAAAATCAGCGGTGTAGAGCCACCTCTGGAAGAAGTCCGCCAGATCTTGGCCGGAGACCCCCTCAGCCAGCCTTCGCAGTCCGTCGACGGTGAGGATCTGATGATCATATTCTCGATAAGCCCGTC
>DTXA01000552.1 GCA_012962735.1 Candidatus Latescibacterota bacterium | reverse complement strand
GCACTACCTGCTGGAGCTGTGGGGGTGCAACGAGAAGATCGGCGATGAAGCCGAGGTGCGGGATGCGGTGGAGGAGGCTGTGGAGGCGGCTCAGGTGACCCTTTTGGGGGATGTGCATACCCACAAGTTCAACCCCCACGGAGTCTCGGCCATGGCTATAATCGCCGAATCCCACATCTCGGTGCACACCTGGCCGGAGTACAGGTACGCTGCCGTGGATGTTTACACCTGCGGGGATGATGCCCAGCCCGAGAAGGCGCTTGAAGTGTTCCGGAAGCGCTTCTCGCCGATGCGGATGGAAGTTCAGGAGATCAGAAGGGGCATACTTTTATGAGTACTGAGGACGATAGATGGTTCACCGAGGCACAGACTGAGGGAGTGTGCCTCGGGCTTCGGCTGGGGCGAGAGATCCTGGCACGGAAGACGCCGTATCAGGACCTCCTGCTCGCCGAGACAACGGAGCTGGGGAAGCTCTTAGCTCTGGATGGGAGGATTATGCTTACAGAGCGGGATGAGGCTTTCTACCACGAGATGTTGGTCCATCCGGCGCTGTTAGGACATATCAACCCCCGCAGGGTTTTGGTGATCGGTGGAGGGGATGGAGGAACTTTGAGGGAGGTTCTAAGGCATAAGGAGGTGGAGGAGGCGGTATTGGTGGAGATAGACAGAGAAGTGGTCCAGGAATGTCGGCGCTTTTTAGGGCCCGTGCACCGGGGCAGCTTTGATGACCCGAGGGCGAAGATCGTCTTCCAACCGGGACAGGAGTTCGTAAGTAATGCTCGTTCCGAGTACGATGTTATCATCGTGGACTCCTCGGACCCCGTGGGGCCGAACTTGCCCCTTTTCGGGGAGCCGTTCTTCCGGGACTGCAGGGAAGCCCTAAGGGAGGGAGGGACTTTCGTCTGTCAGTGCGGCTCTCCGTTTTACTACCCCGAGGAGCTTAAGGAGGTACACAGGGACCTCGGAAGTGTGTTCGGCTATGTAGAAGTCTATTTGGGGTTCGTGCCGACATATCCATCGGGACTTTGGAGCTTCTGCCTCGCTGGGGACCAAGGGGTCCCAAGGGTGCCCCTCAGGGAGCCTTTGTTCTCCACTAAGTATTATACGCCTCAGGTGCACCGGGCGGCTTTCGCCCTGCCCAGGTTCGTCGAAGAGCTGTTGAGCCAGTGAAAGATGCAAAATGGAAAACCGCAAGATGTGGGTAGAAAGGCCGGGAAGCCGGTCTTTTGTTTTTGGGGGAGACGAGATGCAGCCTCTGCAACACTTGCGCTTCTTGGAGGCTAAGAAGGTAGGGGAACCGGAGGTAATGTTGTTCGGGGTCCCCCTCGAGGCCACGGAGAGCTTCCGGGGGGGGACGAGGTTCGCTCCGAGGGCCATAAGGGAGGCATCACGGTCCGTAGAGTCGTACAGCCGGATATTCGGGAAGGACATAACACAGGTGCCGCTGGCGGACTTAGGGGACGTGGTCCTTTCCGGGGATGTAGCTGGGGACCTAGAGCAGGTGGCCGGGCTGGTCCGAGGGTGGGCCTCGGACGGGAAGCGGGTGGTGATGTTAGGGGGGGAGCACACGGCCACCTTGGGGGTGGTCAGGGGAATTCTAAGGGTTTTGAATAAGTTACAGGTTGTAGTCTTAGATGCGCATTCGGACTTCCGGGAGGAGTACCTCGGTCTTTCCCTGTCCCACGCCACCGTGTGCCGGAGGCTGTGCGATATGGGAGTTCTGGTGGGGGTGGCAGGTGTGCGGTCCTTCTTCGGGGGGGAGGGGGAGGAATTTGAGGGCTTCCTCTGTCAGCTGGAGGACCTCCCCTCCCGGCTGGATCCGAAGAGGCCCTTGTATCTGAGCATAGACCTGGACGCCCTCGATCCATCCCTCTGTCCGGGGGTTTCCAACCCAGAACCTGGGGGGATTTCGTACGCTCAGGTGTTGGAGCTCTTCCGTTCCCTCAGGAGGTTCGATGTGGTTGGGTTGGACGTGGTGGAGGGGTGTCCCCCGTGCGACCCTTCGGGTGCGACTATGGTGGTGGCGGCCAAACTCGTCCAGGAGGGCATAGCAGCGTTCTGGGGGTAGACATAGACATGGCACAGAAGTGCAGGTGGGCACTTTGGGCGGCGATAGCCGGGGCGTTCTTGGCTGGGGTGTTGGTGGGGGCCCTCGTCTTCCGCCCCGAACCCGAGAAGGTCGCGCCCCTTAGGCAGGGGGAGTTCTCCCGGGCTCTGATGGAGCGCCTTCCCGACAGGCTGGGGGAGTTGGGGCTCTGGCCGGAGCTGATCCGGGAGACGGGGGAAGGGGCGCGGGTTCGGGTTCCGGGGGACCTGTCGCCCTTAGTGGTGAACTTAGAGGTTACCAGGCTGGTGGAGGAGTTGGGTGGGAGGGTCTTCAGGGCGGTCGAGGAAGAGGACGGGAGGGTTCGGATAGAGGTTGGGCCGAAGGAAGGAGCCACCGACCTCATCCTGCTCGTGCCAACCCCCGAGGTGTGCCGCAGGGCCGGGTGGATAGCCTTGATCGTGGACGATTTCGGATACCAGGACGATGAACTGGTGCAGGGCTTCTGCGAGCTTCCCAGGGAGGTCGCCTTCTCTGTGCTTCCATTCCAAAAGAGGACCCGGAGGATAGCGGAGAAGCTTTACGAAAGCGGCCACGAAGTGTTGTTGCACCTTCCCATGGAGCCGTACGGACTGGGGAAGGCGGACCCCGGGAAGGGGGCGATCTACGTGAGGATGTCCGAGGAGGAGATCAGTAGGAGGGTGCTGGAGGCTCTCGAAGAGGTCCCCGGCGCTGTGGGCGTGAACAACCACATGGGGTCCAGGGCCACGGAGGATTGGAGGGTGATGCGGGCGGTGCTGAGGGTTCTGAAGAGGAAGGGGCTCTTCTTCGTGGACAGCCGGACGAGCGCCCATTCGGTGGGATACAGGGTGGCGATGGAATTGGGTATACGGGCAGCCGAGAGGGCCAAGTTCTTGGACGTCGTGGACGACCAGGAGGCCATAGCTAGGGCACTGTGGGAACTGGCGGATATGGCCGCGGAGGAGGGGGTCGTCGTGGGGGTCGGCCACGCCCGGCCACATACCTTGGAGGTACTGAGGAGGGAGCTCCCTAAACTGGAGCGGAGGGGGTTCTCCCTGGTCCCGGTGTCAGAGGTGGTCTCTGCGACGCAGGTGGCGAGGGGGCGATGAGGGAGCTGTCCCAGCTTGCGGTGGCCCGGTCCCTGAGGCGCTTTCTGTATAACGGCGCCTTCTGGGGTGCCTACGCTCAGCTTGTGGCCGTTACCGGCCCTATCTTTACGGGGTACGCACTTTGGATGGGGCTGAGGGAGTCGGACATAGCGGCCGTCGCCTCTGTGGTAGCTTTGGGTGGCCTCGTACAGCCGTTCTCCTTTATGCTGGTCCGTCGTCTGAGGGACCAGAAGGCCTTCGTCGTCGGGGTCGGGGTCCTCGAGATCAGCTTAGTGATCTTGGTGCTCCTGGTGCCCTTCTTAGCCAGCACCCCCGGCGCCCGTTTGGTCTTGGCGGCGTGTCTCATCCTAGCTGGGACTTTCATGAGCCACCTTGTATCCCCCCTGTACAACAGCTGGTTCTCCACCCTCCTTCCCGAGGAGGTCCGGGCGAGGTTTCTCGGGAGGCGGATGGTATTGGTGAGCGTGAGCGCTATGGCGATAGGGTACCTCTCCGGACGGTTCTTAGATGCGACCCAGGGAAGGTACTCGGGATTCTCAGTGCTCTATCTCTTCGCCTGGATCGTGGGCGTCGGGGGATACTGGCTTTTGGTGAAGGTGCCGTTTCCCTCTTACATAAAGGTGGACAGAGACATATCGCTTGGAAGGGTGTTCGTCTCCCCCTTCCGGCATCCCGAGTTCGGCAGGCTTTTGGCTTTCTACCTGGCCTGGGCGTTCGCCGCCCTCATCGCCAACCCGTTCTACAACGTGTTCATGATACGGGACCTCTCTATAAGCTACACCACCATCGGGGTCTTCAACGTCATCTATATGGCGATGATGGTGTTAGGATACCGGCTCTGGGGGAGCATAGTAGAAAGGTTCGGGAGCAAGCCGGTCCTGCAGGTGCTCATGGTCCCGAGGGCCCTTCTGCCCCTGATATGGGCGACCCTCACCCGGGGGAACGCCATCATAATCCTGCCCGTGATAATGGTGCTCAACGGCCTGACCTTTTCCGGACTTACGGTGGCTGTGAACACTCTTCTGTTCGGCACGGTGCCGGAGGGAGGGGAGCGGTCCGCCTTCTTCGCAAGCTGGGCGTTCTCCAACAGTCTGGTGGCATCGGCGGCCTCGGGGCTCGGGGGGGTCCTGGCCCGGGCGCTATCCGATCACGAGGTATCCTTAGACGGAGTCTCTCTCAACAACATCAAGCTCATTTTCCTCATTACGGCGGTTCTGTTGTGCGTGCCCCTGTATCTGCTGCGCCGGGTCTCCGATGTAAAGGCCAAGCCAGCTGCATACCTCCTGGGCCAGGTGCTCCGAGGCAACCCCTTCGCCTTTGCGTACAACGCCTTCCTCTTCTCCCATGCGAGGGGGTTCCGCTGGCGAGCCCGGGCCGCGAGGGCGATGGGCCGGTCCCGAAGTCCTATGGCCGTGGAGCGCCTGGTGCGGGCTATGGATGATGCGAGCCCCGAGGTGCGGGTCCAGGCGGTGAAGGGCTTAGGGGAGACGGGAGCGGAGGAGGCCGTTGAGCCACTCGTGCAGGAACTCTCCGATGAGGAGTCCGATATAAGGGCGGAGGCGGCGGAAGCTCTCGGTAAGCTCAGACATCCAAGGGGAATAGAGCCTCTATTCCGAGCGCTGGACTCCGGGGACGTCCGGGTGCAGATAAGCGCGGTGAGGGCCTTAGGGGACATCGGGGGGGAGGAGGTGAGGGAGCGACTGTACAGGAAGCTACGGGGAGCTTTCGACCGCCTGCTCTTCCCGACCTTAGTGGAGACCCTCAGCCGGCTGGGGGACCTCAGGGTGGTGGAGTCGGCCTTAGAGGGGCTCCGGCACTACCGTTCCCCGGTTATCCGGCTCCAGCTTCTAAACGCCGTCTGCCGGACCTTGGGAGCGAGGGACAGGTTCTACCGCCTTCTGTACTCGGAGGAGCTGGAGCTGACGGAACGGCTGTACAATACGCTTGAGGGCCTGAGAAAGCGTCTCCGGGGCATCCCTCCGGAACGCAGGGCGAGGGCCTCGGTGGTCCTAAGGGAGCTCGAGGGGGCGTTGGAGGAGGGAAGGTACGGGGATATGCCTGACCTGGCCCTCAGGCTGGCGGAGGAGCTGGACGGGGAGGGGGATGTTGCCAGGGCGGGGCTCCTGGCCCTGAGGCTGTTCTGCGAATGTCATAGGGAGGGCAAAGCCGAAAGGCCGGAGATATTCTCGGTGGTGTGTCTGGACTGGCTGGCGGAGGTCGCTTTATGGTCAGATCAGAGTGTAGCCGCACCACGCCGACCTTGGAGGCGTTGTATGCGACCTGGTTCTGAGGTCTGTTGACCACCCTCGCGGACATCGAGGCCACGTTTACGATCTTCCCCCCGCCCTGTCTTATCATCACCTTTGTCCATCCGCCACGTCCTCGGGCTCGGTGACGTCGGCCTGTATTGCGATCGCCGTGCCACCCCAGCCCTTCGTATCTCCTCTGCGGTCCGCACATCAGAAGGCCAGGAACCCCCTGCTCATATGGGAGACCAGGAAACCCACAGTCCCCCGCACCACCGGGAAGACCATCTGGTCGAAGAGGAGCACAGCTATGAGGACGAATGGGCCGTACCTTTCAAGTTGGGCGTATCGGTAGGCCGGCTCCGGGGGAAGGAGGCCTACGAGCACTTTGGAACCGTCCAGAGGTGGGACAGGGATCAGGTTAAAGAAGGCCAGTACCAGGTTTATGTAGAGACCGAAGTAGAGCAGGAAGAGCAGGGGGTCGGGGAGCCATATCCCAGCCAAAAGCCGGATAGCCCGGCCCAGGAGGAAGGCGGTGAGAACGTTGGCTGCTGGACCGGCCAGTGAGATCCAGAGCATATCCCGCTTCGGGTTGCGCAGGTTGTACAGGTCGACGGGGACAGGCCTGGCCCACCCGAAATGGAAGATGAACAACATTATGGTCCCCAGGGGGTCCAGATGGGCCAGGGGGTTGAAGGTGAGCCTCCCCGCCCGGCGGGCGGTGGGGTCGCCGAGGAGGTAGGCCGCCCACCCGTGGGCCACCTCGTGCACGGTGAGGGCGAGCAATATCCCAGGGGCTGAAAAGGCGAACCGGGCTATGGCGTTCATCGGACCTCCTCGGGTTCGGAGATGTGGAAGCTCTTCCTACGGTAGAAGGAGAATATCTCCTCCAGGTCCGGGTCCTCGGAGAGGGGCAGATGCACCTTTTCGCCCCTGTACGAGGAGAGATATACGGCCAAAACCGCCTCTAAGGCCTTCCTCCCCTGTAGTGCGGGGTTCCCTCCCCTCCTGGACGTACTCGCAAAAGTGCTCCAGCTCCTTCAGGCACCTCCCGTGGCGCTGTAGTTCGATGTCCAAGTTGGATTCGTTGTACCAGGTGATGTCCTCGGCATGCCGGCCCCTGCGGTACAGGGTCATCCGGAAGGACTCTGTAGAAGTATAGCTCCAGGCAGGTCCGAACTGTATCTCCAAGGAGGCCTTCGAGCCGTCTATTAGGTAATACTCGTTCAGGGGCTTGTGTGCCATATTGGACTGGTAATGGAGGCTCAACGTCCCGCCTTCGTGCCTGAAGGCGGCCACGGCTTGGTCCTCCACCTCTGCTCCGTCCACCAAAATGTTGATCTCACCGGAGGCCACCTCTATCTCCCCCGACCACCACCTGCAGAGGTCTGCTGTGTGGCTTCCGTGGTCCTGGAATATGCCGCCGCGGTCCGGGTCCATAAAGGCCGTGGCCACGCCCCTCCAGAGGTACTTTAGAACGGGGCCGTACATAACCCCTGTAGCTCCACATCCGGCGAAGCCCAAACGCTCTCTTTCCATTCTCCCCCTTCGGTTCGGCTTGTTTAAAATAGCACTTCCGGCCCGGAAGGTCAAGCACTTTGACATCCCTTGACCTTCGGCGGGCGAGGAGTTATTTTTAGCTTCAACACCCTGAAGGAGGTCGACCATGATCTCAGTGGACATCCCGGGATGGGGAAAGCTCAGGTTGAGATATTGTGTGCTGGACCTAAATGGAACCCTGGCGTTGGAAGGGAAAGTCTCGGAGGAAGTGGGCTGGGGCTCCTCTCCGGGCGACTGGAGCTGTTCCTGTTGTCCTCAGATACGTTCGGCACTGCAGCGGTGCTGGGACCGGAGGGTCTTGCAGTCGAGGCCATCCGGGAGGCGGACCTCGTGACCCCGAGCCCGGAGGCTGCCCTGGACCTATTGTTGCATCCGGCCAGACTTGTGGCGACGCTGCGGGGGTGAGAGATGACTCCCAGGAGGAGGTCCCGTCAGGTCGTGGTAGGGGGGGTTACCTTAGGTGGGGACGCCCCCATACGGGTCCAGAGCATGACCAATACGGACACCCGAAATGTGGCCGCCACGGTAGAGCAGATCCGGCGCCTGCAGAGGGCTGGGTGTGAGATCGTGCGGGTGGCCGTACCGGACGAGGAAGCAGTGCGGGCTTTGAGGGAGATCAGGAAAGAGGTGGATTTACCCGTTGTGGCGGATATACATTTCGACTACCGCCTGGCCCTCGGAGCCTTAGAGGCAGGGGCGGATAAGCTCCGCATCAACCCCGGAAACATTGGGCGGAGGGAGAAGGTCGAGGCGGTCGCCAGGGCCGCCAAGGAGCGGGGGGTGCCCATAAGGGTCGGGGTGAACTCCGGGTCGCTGAGGAGGGATATCTTGCGGAAGTACGGCGGTGCCACCGCGGAGGCGATGGTGAAGAGCGCATTGGAGGAGATAAGGATACTAGAGGAGGTGGGCTTCGAGGACATCGTGATCTCCCTGAAAGCCTCGGACGTCCCTCGCACTGTCCGGGCGTACAGGCTCATAGCCGACCGGGTCCCCTATCCCCTCCACATCGGCATAACGGAAGCCGGGACAGTGCGCTCTGGAGTGGTGCGATCGGCCGTGGGGCTCGGGGTCCTACTCTGGGAGGGGATAGGGGATACGATAAGGGTCTCCCTCTGCGGGGACCCGGCCGAGGAGGTGTGGACAGCTTACGAGATCTTGAAAGCCCTGGACCTCAGGAGAAGGGGGGCCACGGTGGTCGCCTGCCCCACCTGCGGTCGGACGGAGATAGACGTCGTTTCGCTGGCGGAGAAAGTGGAGAGGGCCTTGGCCGAGTTCGAGGACCCCATAACCGTGGCGGTTATGGGGTGTGTGGTGAATGGGCCGGGCGAGGCAAGGGAGGCGGACGTCGGGGTGGCCGGGGGCAGGGCTGCCGGGGTGGTCTTCCGCAGGGGGAAGGTGGTCCGCAGGGTGGGAGAGGAGGGGCTCTTCGAAGCGCTTATGGAAGAGATCGGGAAACTCGGGTAAGGAGGGTAAATGGCCCGGGTGCGGCCGTTTCGTGGCGTAAGGTACGATCCGAAGAAGGTAAGGGACATAACTGATGTGGTAGCCCCTCCGTACGATGTGATCTCCCCGGAGCTTCAGGATGAACTATACCGGAGGAGCCCATTCAACGTGGTCCGTTTGATATTGGGAAAAGAACTGCCGGGCGACGACGAATCGGAGAACAAGTACACCAGGGCCGCCCGGCTGTGGCGGAGGTGGTTGGATGAGGGAATACTCCTCCGGGAGGAAAGGCCCTGTCTTTACGTCCTCCGGGATGTCTTCTCCACACCGGAAGGGGAAAGGGTCGTGCGGCTGGGGATCTTAGCCGAAGTACAGCTGGAACCCTTAGGGATGGGGAGGGTATTCCCCCACGAGCGTACCTTCCCCCGGACCAAGGAGGATAGACTTAGGCTTCTGCGGGCCACAAAAGCACAGTTCAACCCGATCTTCGCCTTCTACGAGGAGTCCGACGGGGAGGTGGACGGGACCATAGAGGCGGTCCAGGCCGAGCCCCCGACGGTCGATTTTGAAGAGG
>DTXA01000551.1 GCA_012962735.1 Candidatus Latescibacterota bacterium | reverse complement strand
GGCAAGGACCAGGGACGAGATAGGGGAGTTGGGAATGGCCTTTAACAGGATGGTCGAGGACCTGAAACAGAACGTGGAGAAGATAGCTGTGTTACATGATGTGGCCCTGATGACCACGTCCACCTTGGAGCTATCGGAGGTTCTGAACCGTCTGCGCCATCAGATAGGCAGAGTCTTGGACGTTTCCACTTTCTACCTTGCCCTGTACGACGAGGGGAGGGACGAGCTGAGGTTCGAGCTATGTTTCGATAAGGGGGAACGCATAGAGAGGCCTCCCAGGAAGCTCTCCGAGGAAAAGGGACTTTCGGGATACGTCATAGAGACAAAGGAACCTCTGTTGATAGGGGATGTCTTAAAGGAGCCAAAAGGCTTCCCTGTCAGACCCGTGCTCCACGGAGAGCCCAGTCGCTCGTGGCTGGGAGTGCCGCTTATGGTGAAGGGGAAGGCCATAGGTGTGTTGACGATCCAGAGCTACGAGCCGTACGCCTTCGACGAGAAGGACCAGCAGCTTCTCTCCACCATCGCCGGTCAGGCCTCCATAGCGATCGAGAACGCAAGGTTCGCACAGGAGCTGGAGAGGAAGGTGGAGGAGAGGACCGAAGAGCTGGTGAGGGCCAACAAAGAGCTGGAGGACTTCACTTACATAGTCTCCCACGACCTCAAGGTCCCCTTAGTGAACATACAGGGGTTCTCCAAGAGGCTGGAGGCCGTCTGCAACAGGGTGATGCATGAGCTTAAAGAGATATACCAGGAAGTGGACGGCGGAAGCCCGGCGGGGGAGAGGCTGAGGGGGTTGATAGAGGAGATGGAGATGAAGATCCCCCAGTCATTCGATTTCATCTTCAAAGGAGTAAAGAGGACAGCGGAGATGACCGAGAACCTGCTTCATCTTTCCCGTCTATCCACGAGGCCCGTCCCCAGGGCCGATGTGGATGTCTCGGGAGTCGTGCAGGATGTCTTGGGGACCGTGCGATATCAGATAGAGACCAAAGGGATAGAGGTGAAGGTCGGACAACTTCCGGTGGTCTACTGCGAGGGGTCGAGGATCAAGGAGGTCTTCTCTAATCTCATCTCTAACGCCATCAGATACATAGGAGAAGACAATCCTTCCCCCAAGATAGAGATAGGGTATCGGGACGATGGAGACTATCACCTTTTCTTCGTTCGGGACAATGGAATAGGTATAGACAAGGAAGATCAAGAGAGGATATTTCGGATATTCACCAGGATAGGGGAAGC
>DTXA01000550.1 GCA_012962735.1 Candidatus Latescibacterota bacterium | reverse complement strand
TGGCCACGTAGATGCAATACACATCCGAATTTTTCTGGTTGATGATGGTGTCCAATACTATAGCGGTCTTACCGGTCTGTCTGTCACCTATGATGAGCTCCCGCTGACCCCGGCCTATCGGTATCATGGAATCTATGGCCTTGATCCCGGTGTACAGGGGCTCCCGGACGGGCTGGCGGTAAATGACGCCTGGGGCTTTGACCTCTACGGGACGGGTCTCCCGGGCGAAGATGGGTCCACGGCCATCCAAGGGGCGGCCCAGAGGGTCGATGACCCGATCTAGTATCTCCTCCCCCACCGGCACCTCCAACAGCCTACCCGTGCGCTTAGCCTCGTCGCCTTCCCTCACCTGAGCCTCGGACCCGAGAAGTATACAACCTACTTCGTCCTCTTCCAAATTCAGGGCCACGCCGAACACATCATCCGAGAACTCCACGAGTTCCCCTGCCATCACGTGGTCGAGCCCATACACACGGGCGATGCCGTCGCCCACGTAGGTGACCGTGCCAACCTCCGCGGTGTCCAACCGTCTCCTATACTCCCGGAAGGTTTCCTCCAAAACAGTGCGGATCTCCCCCGCCTGGATCATTCCACCTCCTCAAAGTCTTACGTTTCCTCTTGAGTCGCCTCCCTCAAAAGCCTCTCCAATCCCCCCCGCAGGCTGGCGTCCACCCGCTCCCCCTTTCCCTCTATCACCACCCCTCCCAGTAGCTCGGGGTCTACTTCCCAGGACAGCACGACGTTCGAACCCCAATGTGCCCTCACGCGCTCCTCCACCAGGGCTCTAAGGGACCCCTCCAAGGGTAAGGCTGACCGTACCCGCACCCGTACCCTGCCCAAGTGCTCGTCCGCCAGCCTGCTGTATCGCTCGGATATTTCCCTCAAAAGTCGGAGCTGTCTTCGTCCCGCCAGTTCGTCCAAAAGCGCCCCCAACGCCGGAGAAAATCCGAGGCGTTCCATAAGCTTCTCCAGAAATGTGGTCCTACCCTCGAAGGCGGGATGGTCCATCAGGCGGGCGAGCTCAGGGTCGATGACCTCCCGTAGGGCATCGAGCTCCTTCCCCACACGTTCCACCTCTCCCGTGACCCGTGCAAACTCTAAGAGTTTCAAGGCGTATCGCTTAGATAGGCGATGGGGCATCTTTCCCCCTCAATTCCATTCGGAGAGGTACTCCCGGACCAGGTCCCTGTGATCCTCCGGGGAGAGTTTCCTCTTGATGATCTTTCCCGCCAGAAGGACGGAAAGCTCTGCGGCCTCCCTCCGCAGTTCCCTGCGGACCTGTTCCGCCTGGGCCTTCAGTTCCGCCTGGGCTTGTCGGATGAACCCCTCTGCCTGCCTCTTGGCCTCCTCCCGGACCCTCCGTGCCTCCTCCTGGGCGGCGGCCGCAGCCTGATCCACGATGCGCCTCGCCTCGGCCCTGGCCTCCCGCAGGGCCTTCTCGCCCTCCTGCCGGAGCCGCTCGGCCTCCAGCCTCCTCCCCTCGGCCTCCTGCAGGACCCCAGCCACCTTCCGACCCCGCTCGTCCAAAAAGCGGGTCAGGGGACCCCAGAGGAGTTTCCTGAGGATGTAGACCAATATCAAGAAGTTGATAATAGTAAGGAGTGTGGTGGCGTTCAAGGTGATCATCCCGCCTCCTATTTGGCGGCCACGAAGATGAGCAACAGGGCTATCACCAGCGAGTAGATGCCGGTGGACTCGGAGACCGCCTGGCCGATGAGCATCGTCCTGGTCAGGAGACCTGCCTGTTCGGGATTGCGGGAGATACCTTCGCAGGCCTTGCCCGCAGCGAATCCCTCCCCCACCCCAGGACCTATGGCTCCGAACCCCATAGCGATCCCAGCTCCCAAGAACGCCGCTGCCTTGACGAGCTCCGCTCCGGTTATGGCTTCCATTATCCCTCCTTATCTATGGCCCCAAGAAGTTCTTCGCTGGGATACGCACAGCTCCAGGAAATAGCCCCGGCACAGCTATGCCCAGAGCCACTTGATGACAAAGGGGATGAAAACTATGGTCAATAGGCCGAAGCTCAAGAGCAAAAAAGGGAACCATATCCAGAACCTTCTCATCCCCCTCCCACCACGAAGATCAGCAAAAGCGCTATCACCAACGAATACACCGCCGTGGACTGGGAGACCGCCTGGCCGATGAGCATCGTCCTGGTCAGAAGCCCCGAAAGCCTCGGCTGTCGGCCTACCCCCTCGCAAGCACTCGCCCCAGCTATTCCAGCGCCCACGCCCGGGCCGATCCCACCCATCCCCATAGCGATACCCGCCCCCAAGGCCACGGCGAACTGCACCAGAGGAGGGCCTACCACCGAGCCGAACACCAACACGAAGGCTACCAAAAGCCCGAAGATCCCCGAGGTCTCCGCCACCGCCTGGGCCACCAACATCGTGCGGACGATCTGGTCTGCGGCTGCGGGTTGCCGGGCTATGGCGCCGTTAGCGTGGTGGGCGCACAGCCCCTCCCCGACCCCAGAGCCCATCCCTCCGAACCCCACCGAGATCCCAGCTCCCAAAAGCCTGGCGATGAGCCCTAAGTCGACCTCCATCCCTTCCCCCTAATCGCTCACGGCCACAGCGGTATAGGCCAGCGCCAGCATCGTGAACACGAAGGCCTGTACGGTCCCTACGAAGAGACCGAAGAATAGGTTCAGCCCCACAGGTATAAGGACGTAGCGCACGAGACTCGAGACTACTAAGAAGATTATGGCCCCTCCCATGATGTTTCCGAAGAGACGAAAGGCCAAAGAGACCCCCTTGGCTATCTCGCCGATGACGTTTAAGGGGAGAAGGAGGGCGAAGGGCTGCATATAACCCTTTATGTACCCCTTCAATCCCTTCTTCCGGATGGCCGAGGCGTGCACCATCGCAAGCACCACCAACATACATCCCACCGGCACGTTGAGGTCCCGGGTGGGCTCCTCCAGTCCGGGGACCACCCCTATGATGTTGGAGAGCCAGATGAAGAGGAAGAGCGACCCGATCCACGGGAGGTAAGCCCGGTTGTCGGGGCCTAAGGTGTCCGAGATGAGGCCGTCGAAGAACTCCACGACGAACTCGAACGCGGCCTGCAGCCGCCCCGGCACCTCCCTGAGGCGCATGCGCACGGCCAACGCCATCCCCGTCCATATGGCCATCACCAGCCAGGTCATTATAGCCGTGCGGGAGTTGAGCACGAGTTCGTGCCCCCCCACCGAGAACCTACACTGCGGGATGGCCCCGATCTCTATCTCTGGCTTAGCCTTCAAGGCCAAGGCTACTTCTACGGCCAGCACCCCCACAATGGCCAACAGGAGCTTACGCCGCTTGGTCATAGCTTCTATCCCTCCGCCGTAATGCGAACTTCCACAGGTACACACCAGCCTGAACGGCCAGGAGCCCACACAGGGTGGCCAGGGGATTCAGCTCGGTCTGCGTGAGCAGCAGGACCACGGCCAATACTAAGATCCCGTACCGCAGGAAGTACCGGCCGGCAGCATATCCCCTGGCCCTGTCCGGGGGAAATGCAGCGCCCTTAAAGACGTCCCGGGCCATTATGCGAAAGTTGGCCATGCCGAGCAGAGCGCCTGCCCAGAACCCCAACGCCACGTATGGACGGCCGGTCGTCGCTAAGAGTATAATTCCCACCGTCATGGCGATCCCCGTCGCACATGCCAGTATCTCATACATAGCCCGCCTTGCCTCTGGGAAGGGTTCCTTCATATGACCCCCGAGCTGTGGAGGAGTCTATAGGTATAAAAGAACCCAGCCCCTATCCCCAAGAGTATCCCCAGGACGGTAAAGGCACCTCTACCCCCTATGATTTCATCCAAGAACAGACCCAGGAGCAGCCCCACCACTATCGCGGAGGCCATAGCTAACCCCAATTGGGAGATCAGGCCGAAGTACTTCAGAACATCCCGCCAATGGGGACCGTAGGGTCCCTTACTTCTCCTTGGCCTCAGATGTAGCCTCCGGTACTCCACTGGTGCAGCTCCCCTGGAAGATGGCACCTTCCTCTACGACCAAGAGCTTGGTCTTCAGATCCCCGATCACGGAAGCACTGGACTGCAAGACCACCTTATGGGATGCATCTACGGAACCCTGCACCTTCCCCCCCACGACTACCTCCTTGGCTTGGATGTCCGCCTCCACGACCCCTTCTTCCCCTATCACCAACAGACCCGAACATCTCACCTCCCCCTTCACCCTCCCGTCCACCCTTATGCTGTTCTGCACGGAGAGCTTACCTTCCACCTCGGAGCCCTTCCCTATGACCGTATTGATGGTCCCCGTCTCATTCTTCGGCATGTTCTCCTCCGCTTTGGACAACGTCTTCAAAATATAGCACTATATTCCCTCAATGTCAATACCTCCGGTGCACTTGCGCATCCGGGTTGTCCTCAGAAGGAGTTTCCATTATATTATCGGATGAATCGGTAAGATATTCGAGAGGAACGAGGACTTTTCGGGACATATAGAGGAGGAGGACCTATGCGGATATTGGTGACGGATTCAGTGGCTCCGGAAGGGGTGCGGATCCTACGCGAGGCCGGCTTCGAGGTGGAGGAGCGGGGCAAACTCCCCCCCGGAGAGCTCAAGGCCCTCATCCCCACCTTCGAGGGTCTGATCGTGCGCAGTGCGACCAAGGTCTCGGCGGATGCGATAGAGGCCGCCCGCTGTCTTAAAGCCATAGGGCGGGCCGGAGCCGGCGTGGACACCATAGACGTGGAGGCGGCCACCCGGAGGGGTATCGTGGTGATGAACACTCCGGGAGGGAACACCATCTCCACGGCTGAGCACACTTTCTCGCTGCTCTTGGCCCTCTCCCGAAACATCCCACAGGCGAACGCTTCTGTGAAGCGGGGGGAATGGGACCGGAAGCGGTACATCGGCGTGGAGGTGATGGGGAAGACTTTGGGGATCATAGGGGTGGGAAGGGTGGGCCGTGAGGTGGCCCTCAGGGCCCGGGCGTTCGGGATGCGGGTTTTGGGGTACGATCCGTACGTAACGCTCGATGTGGCCTCGAAGGCTGGGGTGGAGCTGGTTGACTTAGAGCGACTTTTGACAGAATCCGACTACATAAGCGTGCACACTCCCAAGACAGAGAACACCTATCATATGCTCTCGTACCGGGAGCTGGAACGTTGCAAACGTGGGGTGCGGATGATCAACTGCGCCAGGGGGGGGATAGTGGACGAGGAGGCGTTGCTCGGGGCCTTAGAGTCCGGCAGGGTGGCGGGTGTGGCCTTGGATGTATATGAACAAGAGCCACCCCAGAACCGGGCTTTGGTGGAACATCCCAACGTTATCTGCACCCCGCACTTAGGGGCCTCCACAGTGGAGGCTCAGGTAAACGTGGCTGTGCAGATCGCCCGGCAGATGGTGGAGTTCTTCCGCACCGGAATGGCCCCCAATGCGGTAAACCTGCCTCCGGTGGCTCCGGAGGTGTTCCGGAAGAGCCGGCAGTTCTTGGAGCTGGCCGAGAAGATAGGGAAGCTGCAGGCTCAGCTCAGCGAAGGCAGGCTGTTGCGCATTACAGTAGAGTACAGGGGAGAGGTGCTGGAACATCCAACCTCCCTTTTGACCGCCGCCGTGCTCAAGGGGGCCTTAGAGGAGTCGGCAGAGGTTCCCCTGAACTTGGTAAACGCCTCTTACATAGCCAGGGAGCGGGGTGTTCAGGTTGAGGAGGTGCGCTACAGCGAACATAGGGATTACCTCAACCTCATAGCGGTGTACTACCGGACGGACCTGGGGGAAAGGGTAGTCTCGGGAACAATCTTCGGCAGGAACGACCCCCGCATCGTGCGCGTAGACGAATATCACTTCGACGCCCGGCCAGAGGGAGAGATGCTCTTCTGTGGGAACGAGGACGTGCCAGGGGTCATCGGCAGGATCGGGACGCTTTTGGGGAGCCACGGCATCAACATCGCACGGATGTCCTGGGGGCGGGAGCAGCCCGGTGGAAAAGCGGTGACGGTGCTGAACCTGGACCAGCCTGTCCCAGACGAGGTCTTAGAGGAGATAAAGGCCCAGCCCCATATACTCTGGGCAAAGCGGGCGAGGTTATAGAGCTCGAGGCCATTATAGAAAGGAGCCCAAATGGAAAAGGTTCGAGTCGGGATGATCGGGGCGGGGAGCATGGCGAACGCCGTGCACTACCCCTCCCTAGCCGAGATGGAGGATGTGGAGATAGCGGCCATCTGCGACCTGGACGAGGAGAGACTGAACAAGACGGCGGACAGGTATGGTGTGGAACGGAGGTACAGGGACTACCGGAAGATGGTGGAGGATGCCGACCCAGATGCGGTATACGTGATAATGCCTCCGCACCACCTCTTCGACATAGTCATCTGGGTCCTCGAACAGAAGAAGCACCTCTTCATCGAGAAACCGCCTGGGGTCTCTAAGGTGCAGACCCGCAGTATGGCCCAGGCGGCAGAGCGAAATGGGTGTATAACTATGGTGGGGTTCAACAGGAGGTTCATCCCGCTTTTAGCCAAGACAAAGGATCGGGTGGAGACCCATGGGCCTGTATTGCAGGCGGTGGCGACCTTTTACAAGAATACCCTCGGGGCCCAGGTGCACCCGTACTACAGTGGAGCCGTGGACATCCTGAGCTGCGATGGTATACACGCTGTGGACACGCTGCGGTGGATGTGTGGAGGGGAGGTGGCCTCTGTCGCCAGCGATGTGAGAAGT
>DTXA01000549.1 GCA_012962735.1 Candidatus Latescibacterota bacterium | reverse complement strand
CGGCAGCAGGGAGAACAACATCCTCCCCATACGGGGGGATTTCGTCTTCATCGACCCCAAGGCGCTGTCCGAACAGCTGTCGAGGACAGGGTGCGGAGGTATACCTACACACCGATGGATACATAGTGAACATCATCCCCAATCCCCAGGACCTCGTCAACGGTCTGGATAATTTGAAAGAGTTAGCCTGGGGCAAAGTATGCATAGACTTGGACATAGATAGGCAGAAGATCACGACCTTCGGAACCCCGGAGGAGGTTGAGGAAGCTACAAGGCCTTTCGCGGAGGTAATAAGGTTTGTAGACGAGGTCCACAAGCTATACCGGTTCGCAATGCTGACGAGGAGCGTGCCCATTTCGGAGTGGAGGAAAAGGCTCTACGGAAGTTGAGAGGGGGATGGTATGAAGATAGGCCTGTGCGAGAAGGACCTCCGTGGCAGCCTTCGGGAGAACTTAGAATGGATGGCGAGACACGGGTTTGAGGGTTTTCAGATATGGAAACCCCGGACCCTCCAGGAGGGGCTCACCGCGAAGGAGGTCTTAAGGATGGCCGAAGACCTGGGCCTCGAGATATCCGCGGTGGGCGGGGGACCCAACTTAGTAGATCCGAAGGTCGCTGACGAATCAGTAGATCTGTTTCGGGGGTTTCTGGATTTGGCGGTAGAACTCGGTCCAAGGATAGTTACAGCGGAGACGAAGGCGAAACCGGAGGGACTCTCGGAGGAGGATGCCTGGAGGTATACGATCGAGAGCATCTCGAAAATCTGTGAGCATGCGGAGGACGTCGGAGCTGTGTTGGCGATAGAGCCCTCCGGGCCCTGTCTCATCCGCGACTACGATATGTGGCTGGAACTATACAGGGCCGTCGGCTCCGAGTGCCTCAAGGTCAATTACGATCCCGCCAACATCGTATGGGCGGGACGAGATCCGGTCGAGGGGGTGCGGGCTTTGGGCGAGCATATCGTGCATACGCATGCGAAGGACATATCCTTCCTCGCAGATGTGGAGCACGAAGAACTTCACGACGTGCCTGCGGGACAGGGCCTGGTGGATTACCCAGCCTACCTCGTTGCCCTTAGAGAAGTGGGGTACGACAGCTTTCTAACTGTAGAGATGCATGCGGGGGAGAGGGACCGCCGGGAGGATATACTTCGGGCTGCTGCCAACCTGCGTTCTATGCTTTCTCAAACGATGAAATAGAGGAGGGAAGATGGAATTCCGGATGGGGATTCAAAGCTATTCGCTACGTGGTTTCGACTTCGAACAGGCCGTAGCCGTAACCTCTGAACTGAACCTCGGGTACTTAGAGGTATATCCCGGGCACCTTCCCCCCGATCGGGGGAGGGTCGTCCATGCGAAGGGCCTGCTCGAAAAGCACGGCATCAGGATGATCGCCTACGGAGTCGTACACCTTACCGGAGATGAAGGACAAACCCGCCCTCTCTTCGAGTTTGCGAGGGAGATGGGCATAGAGATGCTCTCCGCGGACCCGGAATCGAGCAGCTTCGATCTTTTGGACAGGTTGGTGGGGGAATTCGGGGTGGCCATCGGCATACACAACCACGGACCAGGACATCGGTATGCGGACGTCCGGACGATCGAGGAGGCGATAGAGAGGCATAACGAAAGCATAGGGGTATGCCTCGATACGGGGCATTTAGCCAGGGTGGGTGAGGACCCTATAGAGGCCGTCTATGCTCTCAAAGGTAGGCTCCACGGCGTGCACCTTAAGGATGTTGACCGAGATGGCCGCGACGTGGTGGTCGGGACCGGGGTCTTAGACGTTGAGGGATTCCTCAAGGCCCTCGAAGACATAGGCTTCAAGGGTCCTATGGTTTTGGAGTACGAGCTCCAGCCCGAAGACCCCATCCCCGGGATAAGTCGCTCGCTAGAGTTCGTCCAAGCTAGGCTCCGGGCATATGAGGGGGTATAGATGAAAGAATTTACCGACTTAGCCTTAGACACAGCCAAGGTATGCGGCGCAAGTTACGCCGATATCCGGATCATCTACACGAAGGCCGAACGGATATCGGTCAAGAACGGAAGAGTATCCCATCTCCACCGCCACGACGATCTGGGGTTCGGGATCAGGGTCATAGCCGAAGGAGCATGGGGGTTCTCGAGCAGCAACAAGCTCACTAAGGAGGAGGTACAAAGGGTCGCTGCCGAGGCGGTGGAGATAGCTAAGGCGAGCGCTTCTTTGAAGCTCCAAGACGTCGTGCTCGCATCCGAACCCCCCCACGTGGACATATGGAGGACGCCCATACAGAAGGACCCCTTCGAGGTCCCGATGGAGAGGAAGATAGGGCTCCTCCTTCGGATAAACGAACTGGCCTTGAAGATCAAGGGGATAAAGGTGGCGGAGGCCGGGATGGAGTTCACCCGGGAACACAAGTTCTTCGCCAACACCGAGGGTAGCTTTGTAGAACAGGAGATATACTTCTCCGGGGTGGGATATTCGGTGTTCGCTGTGGGGCATAACAATATGCAGCGGAGGTCCTTCCCCGCATCCTTCAGGGGGCAGTATATGGCCAAGGGGTACGAGCTAATAGAAGAGATACCCCTTTTGGAGAACGTCGAGAGAATAGCGGAAGAGGCCGTTATGCTGCTGAGGGCGAGGCAGTGCCCCGATATCACGACGGACCTGATATTGGACGGCTCCCAGCTCGCCCTCCAGATCCACGAATCCATAGGGCACCCATCGGAACTCGACAGGGTTCTGGGAACGGAGGCGGATTTTGCCGGCACGAGCTTCCTGACGCCCGAAAAGCTCGGAAGGCTAAGGTATGCCTCCCCCATCGTGAACGTAGTGGCCGATAGCATGGTCCCCGGTGGGCTCGCCACCGCCGGGTACGACGACGAGGGGGTAGAGGCGCGGAGGTGGCATCTGATAAAAGAGGGCATTTTCGTAGGGTACCTCACATCCAGGGAGACAGCCCTTGCCGTGGGCGAGGAGCGCAGCCGTGGGTGTATGAGGGCGGACGGATGGAGTAGGATACCCCTCATAAGGATGACCAACATAAGCCTTATGCCGGGGGACTGCACCTTGGGCGAATTGATAAGCGACACCGGGGACGGAGTATACATGGAGACCAACAAGAGCTGGAGCATAGATCAGAAGAGGATAAACTTCCAGTTCGCCACAGAACTCGGCTGGAGGATAAAGAAGGGCAGGAAAGTCGAGCCCCTGAAGAACCCCTCCTACCAGGGGACCACGGTGGAGTTCTGGAACTCGTGCGATGCCATATGCAATGGGGACCACTTCGTCCTCTGGGGGATCAACAACTGCGGAAAAGGCCAGCCCGGCCAGAGGGCCCGGATGTCCCACGGCGCATCGCCTGCGAGGTTTAGGAAGGTAAAGGTGGGGGTAGCATATGCTCGATAGGGACGAGATGAGGGAGATCGCCGAGAAGGTCATCGGGATGTGCGAAGCGGACGAGGTGGAGGTCGTGATCACCAGCTCCGATGGCTACCTCACCCGATACGCCTCTAACCACATCCACCAGAACACCGGGGAGACGAACTTCACCATAACCGTGAGAGCTGTGGTGGGCAAGAGGATGGGAGAGGCCTCCACCGACAGGCTGGATGAAGGTTCGCTCAAGGAGGTCGCATGTAATGCCTCGGAGCTTGCCAGGGTCTCGCCGGAGGACCCCGAGCTCCTGCCGAGGCTCGGCCCGCAGGATTACAGGGAGGTGGAGGCGTTCTACTACGAGGAGATAACCCCGAGGGAGCGTGCGGAAGGGGTGGCACAGGTGGTGGACCCCTGCAGGACCATAGGGTTGACAGCTGCGGGGATATTCGCCAACGCACGAAGTTCCATGGTCATCGCCAACTCAAAGGGGCTTTTTGCATTTTACAAGAGCACCTCTGTAACCTTCAGCGCGTCGGTCATGGGCGAGGGCAGCTCCGGGTGGTGCGAGAGGAGCGCCAAGACCAAGGCCGAGATCTTTCCGAGGGAGATAGGGGAGAGGGCGATCCATAAGGCGGAGAAGGGGAGAAACCCTAAGGAGATAGAGCCTGGCAAGTACACGGTGGTCTTAGAGCCGGCGGCCGTGGCAGGTCTGGTCGGATACCTGGCCTTCGGCTTCGATGCCTTAGCCGTGGACGAGGGGAGAAGCTTCCTGGCAGGCAAGCTCGGTCGGAGGGTCTTCGGGGAGAACGTAAACCTCGCGACCGACGTGTACCATCCGTTACATCGGGAAGCTCCCTTCGATGCAGAAGGCGTCCCGACCAAAAGGGTCCAGCTCGTACAGGAGGGGGTTGTGGAGAACCTGGTTTACGACAGACTCACCGCCGAAAAACACGGGGTGGAGCCCACCGGCCACGGCGTCGGGGGAAGGGGGACGTACGGAGCATATCCAAGGGCTTTGGTTATGGGGGGTGGGGGAGACACCTTGGAGGAGATGATAGCCTCCACGAGGAGGGGAATCTTCGTCACCAGGGTCCACTACCAAAACCTCGTGGATCCGATGCAGCTTATAGTTACGGGGATGACGAGGGACGGAACCTTCTGGATAGAGGATGGAAAAATAAGGTTCGGGATAAAGAACCTCAGGTTCAACCAGAGCCTGCTCGACATGCTCAACAAGGTGGAGATGATGTCAGAGGCGGTCTACGCCTTCGGAATGGTCGTCCCCGCTGTGAAGGTGGTGGATTTCAACTTCACAAGCGGCACCGAGTTTTGATGGTTAAAGTATTCCTGAAGAAGGCGTTCTGGAATCACTACGACCATTTAGGCTCCCTGATTCCCCTCAACCTCCTGTGGATGGGGGTTGGGCTGCCCTGGACTTTCTTAGGAGGGGTCCTGGTCCTGACGGGTGGGACGGCCTGGGCCCAGGGCAGGGCCGAGGGCATCGTCTGGATTCTGGCAGGGCTGGACCTCCTGTGGGTATCCCCTCCTACGGCTGCCCTGTTCTCGGTGGTGCGGGGGTACGTGGCATACCGACCGGAGAGGGTTGGGAGGTGGTTCGGCGCCCTCCGAAGGCACTTCTGGAGAGCGCAGGCTCTGGGCATAGCCGTGGCCTTAGGGACGGGTGTAATGGGCCTGGGGGTCGGGGTGTACCTGAGGTGGGGTGTAGTCGGAATGCTCTTAGCGGGCGTGTTGTTTTGGACCCTGTGGCTTTGGAACATAGCTGCACTTTTCCTCCCGGCGGTTCTGGCCTTCCAGAACCCCCCCTTCGTGGACGCATTCCGGAGCAGTATCGGCCTTGTGGGAGGGAACCCGAAGTTCTCGATCCCTTTTTCCCTCGGGGTCCTGCTGTGGTCGACCCTTACGGGGATGACGGGGATCGGGCTGGTGGTCTTCGGCCCTGCGTCGGCCTCGATGTGGGTCGCCACAGCCTTCCGGGAGATGACGGACCCGGAGGCCTCCCCGGACGAGGAGCTGAGGGGGTGGAGGGACATCGTGCGGCCCTGGGAGGGATGATGGTAGGTGTGGACCTAATCGAGGTGAAGCGCATAAAAGAGGCGGTCGTCAGGTTCGGGGAGAGGTTCTTGGGGAGGGTTTTCACTCCGGAAGAGCGGGCTTATTGCCTGAAAAAGCCGGACCCATACCCCTCTTTGGCCGCTCGCTGGGCGGCCAAAGAGGCCTTTATGAAGGCGGTGGGGACAAGGTGGGGGAAAGGCATACAGTGGACCGACATAGAGGTCACCTTAAAAGATGGGAAACCTCACCTCGTGCTCAGGGGCCGAGCCCTCGAGGTTTCGAGGCGAAGGCAGGCCGAGGTGAGCCTCTCCCACACCCGGTCCTACGCGGTGGCGGTTGTGCTGGTTACCTTCTGACGAAGAACAGGTAGTACACGTTCGCCACTATGGCTAACTGGGAGACTATGCTCACCGCCCGGGAGATCAAGCGGTAGAGGTTCCCTGGGACTATGACTGTGTCCCCGGGCATAAGTACCGGGATTTCCTCTAAGCTTCCCCCCTCTAAAAGTTCCCTCAGATCAACCTCGGTAACCTGCCTCTTTCCTTCCACCGTGCGGATAAGCCGTATAGCGTCTATCCGGGCGTCCTCGGTGGGCCCTCCTGCATAGGAGAGCAGGGAGATAAGGTCGGTGTTGTCCGGGACCAGGTACTGGCCTGGCTTGGCCACGTATCCCCAGACGTTGACCCGGATGAGCAGCTCGTCTATGGCTTCCTTGCGGGAGATGTAGTACTGCGCCCCCCTCTGGAGCTCCTGAGCCCAGGCTAGGCCGCTCCAGAGGAGGAGTGCCAACCCTATGCTCGCCGATACCCGCTGCACGCGGACACCCTCCTTTCTATGGGTTTCTTCAGAGTCAAGTATCTGGGCGAAGAACTTTTTGGGGCTATAGAGATGCCTAACGCCTCCTCACCGGGCACGTTCATAGGTAGAGGATCAGGAAAGTGGCCACCGCTCAGAGCAACACGTCCAAGAGCAGAGCCAGGTCGGAGAGCAAGGCCTCCTCGGGCCTCCCCCCGGAGCCCCTGCGGTGGATGAGGTAGAGGTACCGGAAGACCCCGTAGAGCACGAAAGGGAACGTCCAGATGAGGCGGGTGGTGCCGAACTTCTGCACGGTCCCTCGGGACACGGTATACAGCGCATACGTAACCACCGTAGATGCAGTGACTACGGCTATCATCTGATCTAACAGGTATGGGCTGTACTCCCGGAGTATCCCCCGGTGCTCTCCCGCCCCTTCCTCCAAAAGCACCAGCTCGTGCCTCCGCTTTCCCAAGGCCAAGAACAGCGCCACTAACACCGTGCAGATGAGGAGCCAGTGAGATATAGGCACGTCTATGACCACGGCACCCGCTACGGCCCTCAGTACGAAGCCCATGGCGACCGCCATGACGTCCACTATGACATAGTGCTTCAGCCAAAGGGAATAGGCCGATATGAGGAAGAAGTACGCCGAGGCCACGCCCCCGAAGGCCGGCTGCAGGTGGAAGGAGAGAGCTAAGGAGCCGAGAGCGAGGGCCAGCGCCACTCCCAGGGCGACATTTACGGGCACCTGCCCGGATGCAACGGGGCGGAGGCGTTTGATAGGATGGCGGCGGTCCCGCTGTCTATCTAAGATGTCGTTGATGAGATAGACCGACCCAGAGAGCAGGCAGAAAAGCCCGAAGGCGGCGAGGACCGTCCAGAGCAAGGGGAGGTTGAGGAGGTTCCGGGAGAAGACCAACCCGGCGAACAGAAAGAGGTTCTTTATCCACTGCCTGGGCCTTAGGGAGAGCAGGAGTCCCCAGATCATACCCCCGTCTCCCGGAACCAGGCGATCGTGCACCTTAGGCCCTCATCTATGGAGACCTTGGGCTCCCAGCCCAGGACTTCACGGGCCCTGGTTATGTCCGGCCGGCGCACCTTTGGGTCGTCTTGGGGAAGGGGCTTAAAGACTATGCGGCTGGAACTGCCCGTAAACTGTACTATCTTACGAGCCATATCCAACACCGTCATCTCCTCAGGGTTGCCGAGGTTGACCGGCTCGTGGTAGTCCGATGCCATAAGCAGCTCTATCCCTTCCACAAGGTCCGATATGTACCCGAAGCTCCGGGTCTGGGACCCGTCCCCGAACACAGTTATGTTCTCTCCCCTGAGGGCTTGTGCGATGAAGGTAGGGACCGCCCTGCCGTCGTCCTTTCGCATCCTGGGCCCGAACACGTTGAAGATGCGGGCGATACGGGTGTCCAGGCCATGGTACCTATGGTACGCCATGGTCATCGCCTCGGCGAACCTCTTGGCCTCGTCGTACACGCCTCTGGGGCCTATGGGGTTGACGTGGCCCCAGTAGGTCTCGGGCTGGGGGTGGACCTGGGGGTCGCCGTATACTTCAGAAGTTGAGGCCAACAAGAATTTAGCTCCCTTCACCTTGGCCAGACCAAGGGCCTTGTGGGTGCCCAAAGCCCCCACCTTGAGGGTCTGGATGGGCCAGCGAAGGTAGTCCGCCGGGCTGGCGGGACTGGCGAAGTGGAGCACGAAGTCCAGGGGGCCATCGATGTAGATGAACTCCGTGACATCGAGCTTTATAAGCCTGAACTTCTCCCTACCGAAGAGGTGGGCGATGTTATCCGGAGAGCTGGTTATGAAGTTGTCCACGCAGATGACCTCGTGTCCGCGCTCGAGAAATCGCTCGCACAGATGGGAGCCGATGAAACCAGCCCCGCCCGTGATCAGGATGCGCATGGTACCCCCTATTTCTCCTCGACCACCGGGTTGCGCAACACCCCGATCCCCTCCACCTCGGCCTCCACCACATCCCCGGGTTTCAAGTACTCCCCCCTTGCGTCCCCCACCCCAGAGGGGGTTCCGGTGGCGATGATGTCCCCGGGTTCTAAGGTCATCATATGGGAGACGAAGGCCACTATCTCGGGCACGGAGAAGATCATATAGCGGGTGTTCGAGTCCTGCTTGACCTGGCCGTTGACCCTGAGGGAAAGCCGTAGGTTATGGGGGTCCCCTATTTTGTCCTTAGTGACCACCACCGGGCCTATGGGAGCGAACCCGTCGAACCACTTTCCATTAAGCCAGTCGAAGAAGGGGTCCTTCTCCCTCGGCCGGCTTCTGGGGCCTGCGTCGAACTTGCGTTCGGACACGTCGTTCACCACGGTGTAGCCGAAGATATAATCGTACGCCTCCTCCGGCCTTATGTACTTCCCCCTCCGGCCGATCACCACCCCGAGCTCCACCTCCCAGTCTATGGCTCTGCCTATCCTCGGGATCACAATGGGGTCCTCTGGGCCGGAGATCGTGGTGGAAGGGGGTTTCATGAAGACGTACGGGGTGAGCTTCTCCTCCTCCCCGGGCGTTCGGGTCCAGCCGCTTTCCGCTATATGTTCCCGGTAGTTTCCGGCCAAGGCCAAGAACTTGTTAGGCCTGGGTACAGGAGGTCCCAGACGCACTTTCGAAAGGGGTTCCCAGAGCTCCT
>DTXA01000548.1 GCA_012962735.1 Candidatus Latescibacterota bacterium | reverse complement strand
CATCCGGTGACAGCCGCACAATGCCACTCATCCCCCTCTCTCCTGATTCCCCCGCATTGGGCAATGGGGACTTGTCCTTCATCGAGACAAATGCGCCCCCGACAGAGGACGCCGGGCGGAGGCATGATCCATAACATGCTTTCCTCCTTATATACCAAAAAGTACTTCCTCGGACGCGATATCTATGTCCGAACAGCCATGCTAAGGGCTATCGCTCCGCAGGGAACCGGACGGGTACGCATCGCGGACGCCGAACTTCTCCTGTAGTATCTGAAAGCACTTACGCGCCGCGACCTCCGCTGCCCTGCGTTGTGCTTCGACCCGCATCTTTTCTCCCTCAGTCCACCTGGACCATCGCCCTCAGAGCGGCCTCCGCCCGGAGGCGGACATCCTTCGGAACCTTAACTTGTGGGGAGAGGTCCTCGAGGGAGTGGAGAACCTTCTCGAGGGTGATACGCTTCATATTGGGGCACACAGCCTTTTCGGATGCGGGGAGGAAGGTCTTATCCGGGTTCTCATTGCGTAGCCTGTAGATGATCCCGACCTCTGTACCCACAATCAGGGTATTAGCTTCGGTCTCCCTGGCGTACCTGCACATCCCACTTGTGCTCAGGACCTCGTCGGCAAGGGCTGTGACCTCAGGGCGGCACTCCGGGTGCACGACGACCTTTGCATCAGGATATTCCCTCTTGAGTTTTTCTATGTCCTGGGGCAGGATACTCATATGAACGTGACAGAATCCGGGCCATAGTATTAGCTCCTTGCCGGTCAGGGAGGCCACGTGGCGCCCGAGGTACTGATCGGGCACGAAGAGAACTCTGCCGCCTATGCCCTCCACGATGCGGACAGCGTTTGCCGAGGTGCAGCAGATGTCGCTTTCGGCCTTGACCTCGGCCGAGGAGTTGACGTAGCAGACGACAACGGCATCTGGGCATTCGGCCCTTTTCCTCCTCAGGGCCTCAACGGTAACCATATCGGCCAGAGGGCATCCGGCCTGAGGGTCAGGAAGGAGCACGATCCTATCCGGACATAGGATAGCCGCTGTCTCCGCCATAAAGTGCACCCCGCAGAATACGATCACATCGGCATCGGTCTCGGCCGCCTTGCGTGAGAGGCCCAGGGAGTCCCCCAAGAAGTCGGCTATATCCTGGACCTCTCCGGGCTGATAGTTGTGGGCCAGGATCACGGCGTTTCGCTTCTCTTTAAGCTGTAGAATGCGTTCTATCAGTTTCCCCTCGTCCATAGTATTCTCTCCCTATGGGCGTATACGTTCATCCTGCTCCCCCTCACGAACCCCACGAGGGTTACGCCGAGTCCTTCAGCGAACCCCACGGCGAGGTCGGTGGGGGCGGACCTGGATATGAGGAATGGCACCCCCATCCGAACCACCTTAAGTACCACTTCGGAGGAGACCCTACCGGTGGTGAGGAGAAGGCCGTCTGAGGTCGGTAGACCCTCGTAAAGACACCTGCCGAAAACTTTATCTAAGGCATTATGTCTTCCTATGTCCTCTTCGAAGACCAGGACCCTCTCGGTATCGCAGAGCGCGGCGCTGTGCACCCCTCCAGTCTCCCTGTAAGCTTCCGAGAGCTTTTGGAATTCCCTCATCAGCCCAAAGATGACGGAGGGAGGGACTTTCGTCCCCGCCTCCACCTTCTTCAGAGAGACGTCCAAGGGGCGGTAGTATCCGACCCCTCTTCCACATCCCGAGGTTATAAACCGCTTGAAGGGCGAGTCAGGGTCGAAGTCCTCCCTTACGGTTATCCTAACAACCCCGTTGCGGCCGTCCAATACGACCTCCTCCGCCTCATCCCTCCCCTTTATGAAACCCTCAGAACACAGGAAGCCCAAGGCCAGGTACTCCATATGAACAGGGGAGCAAGCCAAGGTCACCAGCTCCCGGTCGTTGATGAATATTGTCAATTGGAACTCCTCGGCCACCGGGTCACGTACTACCCCCACCTTTTCCCGGTCTATCCGGAGCACAGAGCGTAATTTTTGCATTTACTCCTCCTACACCCAGGTAGGACCCTCGTTTTAAACTGAGCCAGAGGAATCCCGACGAAGCCCGGGTCGCATGCCTCATCTATTATCCCACCGCCTATCACCACATCTCCCCGATAGAACACCACCGACTGCCCCGGGGTTATGGCCATCTGGGGCTCCGAGAACTTCACGAAGACCCTCCCGCCCTCAAGGGGGAAGACAGTAGCTTCGGCCTCGGGGTGGCGGTAGCGGACCTTCGCCTTTACCCTGAAGGGGCAGTTCGGCGGGGGTACGGAGATGAAGTTCACGTCGGAAGCTATAAGCCCTCCCTTCAGGACGTCCTCCCTCCCCCCGACGACCACGGCGTTGCGGTGCGGGTCTATTCGGGCGACATAGACAGGTCTTCCCAGCGCTAACTTGAGCCCTTTGCGCTGTCCCACGGTATAGTAAGCTATGCCTCTGTGCCGTCCCAAAACCCTCCCACTTCCGTCTAAGATAGGGCCGGGCTTTACGGCCTCGGGGAAGTACCTTCCGACGAGTTCTGGATATCCCCCTTCGGGGACGAAGCATATCTCCTGGCTTTCAGGCTTATCTGCTACGGGCAGATTCATCTGTCTTGCGATCCTTCGGACTTCCTCTTTGGTGGACCTCCCTAAGGGCAGGAGGGTGCGGCGGAGCTGCTCCTGGGTCAGGAAGTAGAGCACATAGGACTGATCTTTTTGGGAATCCGTCCCCTTCTTCAGGATGTACCGCCCGGTGGCCGGGTCGAGTTCCACTCCAGCGTAGTGCCCTGTGGCCACGAAATCGGCCTTCAACTCCCGGGCCTTTCGGAGTAACGCCCCGAACTTGAGGAACCGGTTGCACAGGATGCAGGGATTGGGGGTCCTCCCGAGGCTGTACTCCCTACAGAACGGGCGGATCACCTCCTCGTGGAAGAGACCCCTCAGGTTGAGCACATAGTGGGGGATCCCGAGCCTTCCCGCCACCTTCTTGGCATCCATGGCCGCTTCCACACCACAACATACGGAATCGCCCTTAGGCTCTAAATTCATGGTGATGCCCACAACCTCGTACCCCTCCCCCTTGAGGAGGGCGGCGGCCACCGAGGAGTCAACCCCCCCGCTCATGGCGACTACGACGCGCACCGTCCTTCCAACACCTCCTCAGTTCAGTGCCACATGATCAGCTCGATCTCCCGATCCCCCGCCCGCACGAAGAAATCCTCTCCTCTGCGCAGTCCCACCACAGTGACGTTGCCGTCTACGGTGACGGATAGCTCCGGCTCGGTGGGCGTGTAATCTATCCCGTATCGGAAGAAGATCTTCAGGGTCACCACCGTACCCCCCGGCACTATCTCCCAGGTCAGTTCCTTGGTCTCCCCAGGGCCAACTTCTACTATTCTTTCTTCCAAGGTGCTAGGGTCGATAAAGGTGATTCGGAAGTACCCCTGGTCTGTGTTGTTGAAGAAGTACACCCGGCCGTCCAAGGGCCCGCCGGGGGTACCCTGACCACAGGCCAACGCATATAGTACCGCCCACAGCCAAAGTGTCCTGCGCATTGCGCCTCCTCTGACTCCGACTGTCTTATGTCAAAGTTAGCGATCTTTATCGTAGGAAGTTAGGGCATCTCCCTTGCCTCGCTTGGATAGGTAATCTTCGATAGCGGACTTCAGGGCCTCCTCGGCGAGGACCGAGCAATGCATCTTGATGGGAGGGAGCCCTCCTAAGGCCTCTGCTACCGCCCTGTTGGAGATCTTGAGGGCCTCTTCGAGGGTCTTGCCCTTGACCATTTCGGTGACCATCGAGCTGGTGGCGATGGCGGCACCGCAGCCGAAGGTCCGGAATTTCGCATCCACTATAACCCCGTCCTCGACCTTTATGTAAAGCTCCATTATATCCCCGCAGACGGGGTTGCCGACCCGTCCTATGCCGTCGGGGTCCTCTATCACTCCGACGTTGCGGGGGTTGCGGAAGTGTTCCATCACCTTTTCGCTATACATAGACCATATATCTCGCACTTAGACCTCCTAATAGATGCTCCAAAGTATTTGCTCGAATACTTTTTGAGGGCCCCTCATTTCTTGGAGATATATTGTTCAGATTCGGTCGTACGTGAGTTGAGCCTTTCTTTGAGCTTGCAGAAGTTGCAGACTTCTCCTGTGGTGGGATACCCGCACATCGTGCACAAACGGAGGGGGACATCCATGGGTTTGAGGTGTTCCCCCCTGAATTTGTAAAAGCCGCCTAAGAAACGGATCTTGGTTCCGGGCATTTTTTCCTCTATCCTGCCCAAGACATCTTTGTAGAATATGCTCGTGGCCCCCCGGGCGTACGGGCACTCCTCTACGATGTAGTCTATCCCCTCGAGGAAGGCGTAGACCGCCGTCTCGTACTCCGCTGTGAAGGACAGGGGCTTTACCTTCCTGCGGAACCCATCCCCCTCCTTCAAAACCGGTCCCTGGCGTTCCAGGTATCCCTCCTGCCAGTGCAGGAGATTGCCTAAAAGCGTGGCCGCCTCATCGTCCAGGTTGTGCCCGGTGGCCAATACATCGAACTCTTCGGCCGCCCTGTTCATCAGGTACCGCTTGACAGTGCCACAGAGGGAGCATATAGGCCTTCGGAGCTTCTCGGAGGCCTCCACGATGGTGCAACCCAAGGCCTCCTCGACCCCTTCGACCCGGATTTCCACTTCTTCCATACGGGCGAAGGCCTCCACCCTCTCCAGGGAGCGTTCGGAGTATCCGTCGATGTCCAGGTAGATGTGATACCCAGCTACTTTGTATCCGAGTTTCTTCAAGGCGTGCAGAAGCCCCAGGCTGTCCTTCCCACCCGATACAGCCACCAGGACCCGGTCCTGGTGGCCGAACATCCGGAACCTCCGCACCGTCCTTAGGAGCCTCCTTTCGAAGAACTTTACGAAGTCCTCCCGACACAGAGCGATGTTGTGGGAGCGGAGGTGAACCTCTGCTTTGCTGCCACATATCCTGCACTTCAACTTAACCTCCGGATATGACCCTGCGAACCTCCACCTCCTGGCCATCGAAAAGCCCCTCGTCGGGGGTGAGCAAGGAGCTGGACCCCACGTCTATCACCATAACATCTCCCCCCCTCAGCCCAAGCTTCCTCAGGAGGCCCTGTACATCCCTTACGCCTTCGATTTCCACTGTCCTTCCCTCAGGCTGCAGGAGCACCTTTATACGAAAGTCCTCCACTTTGCTCGAATGCTTTTTAGCAGCCCCTTCATCCATCTTCCCTCCCCCCGCATACTGGACAGCTCCGACGAAATTTCGTCCTTACGTTCCGAAATTCCCAGCTCAGGATGTTCACTATAAGGAGTCTGCCTGAGAGCACCTCCCCCAACCCCAAGAGGAGCTTCAAAACCTCGGCGGCCTCCATAAGCCCCAACAGCCCCGCTGTCGCCCCCACAACCGGGAACTTCCCTCGCTCCTTGGGGTCGGGATATATACAGGCAAGGCAGGGCGTCCTGCCGGGCACGACCGTGGTGATCAAGCCTTGGAAACCCTCGACAGCAGCGTGCACCAAAGGCATACGGTTCTCAACCGCATACTGGTTCACGATCAACCGGCTTTTCAGATTATCCAAGGCATCTACGAGCACGTCCGGGTTCCCCAGGACAGCCACGTTTTCGCCTGTAAGCTCGATCGCCAGAGGTTCGAGAGTTACCTCGGGATTTAGGGCCTCGAGCTTCTCTAAGGCGGACTCCACCTTGCGCCTTCCCACGTCCGAAGTGAAATGGAGCACCTGTCGGTTCAGGTTACTCTCCTCCACCACATCCCCGTCCACCACGGTGATCCTGCCCACACCCGCGGCTACGAGGTAATACAGGACCCCGCTGCCGAGCCCACCTGCCCCTACGACGGCAACGTGGGCTCGGCCCAACTTCTCCTGGTCCCAGCCGGGGACCGTCACCTGTCGCTCGTACCTCCGCAACCACATCCCTCCTTCCGCCTCTCGTACCCGCACATCCCAGGGCACTCATTCGTGCACCAGAGGTCTTTATATTCCGGATGTCCCTCTATGTAAGAAAGGAAAGCCTCCTTGCCCCCCACGAGGTTGTATACCTTCTTGAAACCCTTCTTTATTAACTCCTCGGCTGCTATGGAGCTGCGGCGGCCGCTTCTACAGTAGACGAGGATGGGACGGTCGCCGTAAGCTAATATCTCCTTTTTCCTCTTTTCCACCTCCTGATGAGGAATCAGAAGCGAAGGGGTTATATGCCCCTCTCGATACTCCTCCATGGTCCGAACGTCCAGGACCAACACCTTTCCGGCCCTTATCAGCTCCGCAGCCTCCGAAGGGGGGATGTCCACGACAGAGACGGCTTCTCTGGAGATGAGCTTTCCCTTTCCACAGGCAAGGAGGAAAGTCCCTAAGATCAGGATACTTAGGAACCTCTTCATCTTCAGCCTCCTTTACGGTAAAGTGGCGACATGGCCCGAAGTTTAGCCACTACCTCCGGAAGGACTTCTAAGACCCGATCTATGTCCTCCTCCGTGGTCCACCGGCCCATCGTGAACCTGAGGGAGCCGTGGGCGAGCTCGTGCGAAAGGCCCATGGCCAGAAGCACGTGCGATGGCTCCAGGCTCCCGGAGCTACAGGCCGAGCCGGTGGAGGCCGCTATGCCCTCAAGATCTAAGTTGAGGAGCATGGATTCTCCCTCTACGAATTCTATGCTTACATGCACGTTGTTGGGGAGCCTACTAGTGGGATGGCCGTTCAAGTTGATATGGTCTATGCGCTCCAAAAGCCCCTCTATTAACCTGTCCCGCAGCTCGGAGAGCCTCCTTGTCTCGGTTTCGCATTCCCTTTTGGCGATCTCCGCCGCCTTGCCGAAGCCCACTATCCCTGAGACGTTCTCGGTGCCGGCGCGGCGGCCTCTCTCCTGTTCCCCTCCGTGTACGAAGGAGGCGATCCGGGTCCCCTTGCGGATGTACAACGCCCCCACCCCCTTGGGGCCATAAAGCTTATGGGCCGACATGCTTAGGAGGTCGGCGCCGAGCTCCTCCACGTCCACCGGTATGTGGCCTGCGGTCTGTACTGCGTCGGTGTGGAAGTATGCCCCTCGTTCGTGGGCGATCTTGGAGATCTCGGCTATGGGCTGTATGGTGCCGACCTCGTTGTTGGCGTGCATCACGGAGACTAGGATGGTCTTATCGGTTATGACCCTGTGGACGTCCTCCGGGTCTACCATCCCGTAGCGGTCTACAGGTAGGTAGGTTACTTTGAAGCCCTCCTTCTCTAAGAACTTACATGCTTCAAACACCGCATGGTGTTCTACCGAGGAGGTGATTATGTGGTCCCCTCGCTTCCTGAGGGCGTAAGCCACCCCCTTCAGGGCGAAGTTATCTGCCTCTGTCCCGCCGCTCGTGAAGACGATCTCCTCGGGCTTGGCTCCTATGAGGTCGGCCACCTGTCCCCTTGCCTCTTCAACGGCAGTCTTGGCCTCCTGGCCGAAGGCGTGGATGCTGGAAGGGTTGCCGTATCGTTCCGTTAGATATGGAAGCATAGTCCGGACCACCTCCGGATGGACCGGTGTGGTGGCCGCATAGTCCAAGTATATCCTTCGCATGGTTATTTCCCTTTCACCCCCAAAACAGCCCGGTGGATAGGTACCGCTCGCCCGTATCGGGAAGTATGACGACGATATTCTTTCCCTCGTTCTCCGGCCTTTTGGCCACCTGAAGGGCAGCCCATACGACAGCTCCCGAGGAGACCCCAGCCAATATCCCCTCCTCCCGGGCCAGCCTTCGGGCCATCTCCCTGGCGTCTTCGTCCGTTACTTGGACGACCTCATCTATGAGGTCCATGCGCAGCACTTCGGGCACGAATCCTGCCCCTATGCCCTGAATCTTGTGGGGCCCTGGCTCTCCCCCGGAGAGCACAGGGGAGGAGGCGGGCTCTACGGCTATGGCCTTAAATCCTGGCTTGCGTTCCTTAAGGACCTCGGCTACTCCGGTGATCGTGCCACCTGTGCCCACGCCGGCGACTAAGATGTCTACCTCGCCGTCTGTGTCCCTCCATATCTCCTCGGCGGTGGTGATCCGGTGGATCTCGGGGTTTGCAGGGTTTTTGAATTGTTGGGGCATGAAAGCGTTGGGGATCTGGGAGGCCAACTCCTCTGCCTTCCTCACCGCCCCTGCCATCCCCTCCGCGCCAGGGGTCAAAACCAACTCAGCCCCGAGAGCGGCTAAGAGTTGTCTACGCTCAGAGGACATGGTGTCCGGCATCGCCAGGATGAGCCGGTATCCTCTGACGGCACAGACGAAGGCCAGAGCTATTCCCGTGTTACCGCTTGTGGGTTCTATGATAACGGTATCTTTCGTTATCAAGCCCTTCTCCTCGGCGTCCACGATCATCGCCACCCCGATGCGGTCCTTTATGCTCCCGAGAGGGTTGAAGGACTCGAGCTTCGCCAGGATCCGAGCCCCCTGCACTATCCGGTTCAGCTGAACCAAAGGGGTGTTCCCGATGAGTTCGACGCTATCCTGGGCGATTCCCCGAGTGAGTTTGGGGAGGTTTACGTTCTTATACCGGAGCATCTCCACCTGTGCCATTATAGCCCCAAAAAGTTCTTCGCTTCGCTCAGATACTTTTTGGAGGCCCCTTGTATATATTAGGCCGAAAGAGGGGCCTCTTTAAAGTGAACGATCATTTTCCCCTCCGAGGGAGGATTTCGTTCAAACTCCCCGTTCGGTATCCCTGCAAGTCCAAGGTCACGTAAGTGAAGCCTATGCGCTTTATGCCTTGAACAACCTGTCCTCGTACTTCGAGCATATGGGGAATCTCCTCGGGGTCCACTTCTATCCGGGCTATCGGGCCGTGGTACCGGACCCTATACTGACGGAACCCGAGCTTTGCCAGAAGTTCCTCCGCCTCGGCCACCATGGAGAGTTTCTCCAGGGTGATGGCCTCACCGTATGGAAACCGGGAGGCAAGGCAGGCCTTGGAAGGCTTATCCCAGGTGGGCAGGCCCAGCTCCCCGGAGAGGAGGCGGATCTCCTCCTTCGTCAGCCCAGCCTCCCAAAGGGGGGAGCGCACGCTTAATTCCTCGGCCGCGCGTACGCCGGGGCGGTAGTCCATCCCATCGTCCCGGTTGGACCCATCGGCCACCCAGCGGAATCCGTGTTCTTGGGCTATGGAGCGCAGCTTCGAGAACAGCTCCCACTTGCAGTAATAGCATCTGTCGGGGGGGTTCTCCCGGAAGTTCTCGACCTCCAGTTCGGACGTGTGGACCACCAGGTGGGGGAATCCGAATTGGGAGGCGATTTTCTTGGCCTCTTCCAGCTCGGACTTCGGATAGGTCTCCGAAGACGCCGTGACCGCCAACATCCTCTCCCCTAAGACCCGGTGAGCTACATAGGCTAAGAATGTGCTGTCCACTCCACCGGAGTAGGCCACCACCATAGAGCCCATTTCCTCCAGCAGGGATTCGAGCCGTTCCAGCTTCCGATGGGCCTGCACTTTCATATCTTCCTCTCAGATGCGGTAGATCTCGAGCGTCCGGTCGTCCATAGGTGCTACCTCGACTTCCACGAATCCATCTCCCTGCGCCTTCGCACGACAGCGCACCGTCCCAAGATTTCCAGTAAAGTCGCTATACCACAAGCACATAGAAGCAGCAACCTTGACGTCCTCATCGCCTTGAGCCTTCTTCAGGAGGACTATCGGACCTGGGACTCCAAGGGCCTCTAAGAGGAGATCCGTGGGAGAAGCCGACCTCGAGAGGAGGGAGTTTTCCCCCTCGTTCCGGCCTACAATCACCTTGGCCCCACCAGGAAGCCGGAAATGCCTCCCGAGCTTGAGGAGCTGGACTTCCGGGAGGGTGAACTCCTCGTGGCGGATGGCGTCCCTGACTCTATTAGCGAATTGGGGGTCGGTGAGCCGACATCCCCCGGCCGGACAGGGATAGTCGTGGACTCCTAAGGCCTCCGCAAGGGCTATCTGGGGTTTCCTCGAGCGGCCCTTGATGCCCAGCAATTTTTCCCTGTCCACCATCCCCTCCAGCTCGGGCAGAGTGGGCTCCAGGCACTTCGCCGACAGCGGCCTTAAGACCCTCCCCTCCAGGTTGGATTCCCGTTCGATCAACCGCATCGTTTCCAGCCGCTGGGACATCGGCCGTTCCCCTAAGACCTCTCCAGTGACCACGAAGTCCGCACCGACTTCTTCCATTAGCTCCCGTGCCTTCCGGAACAGGAAGATCCTGCAATCTATGCACGGGTTCATCTGGCTTCCATAGCCGTATTTGGGGTTACGAACGAGTTCGAGGTAATCCTGGCCTCCGTAAATGACCTTCAGAGGCACCCCGAACTGCTCACAGACCAAACTGGCCTGGTGTCGGCACCCCCTGCGAGTGCAGGTACAAAATGGGGTGACGATATTCAGCGCATAGAGTGCAATACCTTGATCCAACATCAGCTTTAAAGCCAAAGTACTGTCCAACCCTCCAGACAGAAGCACTACGGCCTTATATCCCATATCCCATCCCCTTTCGACCCTGTCGTTCGACTAAGTCCTGTAAAGTCAAAGAGTTCAATACCTCGAATATGGCCCGCTTTACGTCCGCCCATACTTCTATGGTCACACAGTATGGGGACCTGGGACACATCGAGGGGTCGTCGACACAGTCCACTGGGGTCAAAGGGCCTTCCAAGGCCTGAACGACATCGCTCAGCTTGATGGAAGCCGGGTCCTTGGCTAAGATGTATCCCCCATGGGCCCCTCTGAAGCTCTTCACCAGGCCTGCGGCCTTCAGGGCGGTGATGATATGGTCCAGGTATTTTTTGGAGATACCCTGCCTCCGGGCTATGTCCTTAACGAAGATGGGCCCTTCGCCGTGGTGCATGGCCAGGTCCAAAACGGCACGGGTCCCATATCTGGTTCTCGTAGAGAGCTTCATGGCTTTGTAAAGTCTACTGTATTGATAGACGATAATATATAGACCAGGGGGGAGTTTGTCAAGGGTCGTTCTGCTGCCCGAAATGTGCTCATTTTCCTCTTGACAAACTGCAGGAAATGTTGTATATTTAGTTTGTCTACTATATAGGTAGATTTAGTATAATATTGATCCCGGGCAAGTGGCTTGCTTTCGAAGGGGTTGAAATGGACGCACGCCAACTAACCGAGGAGCTCGAAGGGCATCCCGCTGAGGAGGTCCTGCGGTGGGCCCTGGAGACGTTTAAAGGCAGGGTTGCTTTGGCTAACAGCTTCGGGGCAGAAGATGTGGTGCTGATGCATATGGCTGTCTGCATAGACCCCGATGTGAGGATATTTACGCTCGACACGGGGAGGCTTCCACAGGAGACTTACGAAGTCTGGGAGCGTTTAGAGGAGAAGTATGGGGTAAAGGTGGAGCCGTACTTCCCGGACGCAGGGGACGTAGAGGCCATGGTCAGGGAGCACGGTCCCAATCTCTTCTACAAGAGCATAGAATTGAGGAAGCTTTGCTGCAAGGTTCGCAAGCTTGAACCCTTAAGAAGGGCACTTTCCGGCCTGGAGGCAAGGTGAACCCCCTGGCTGACTGGTCCACGGAGCAAGTCTGGGAGTACATCCGGAAGAACGGTATCCCTTACAACCCTCTGCACGACAGAAACTATGTTAGTATCGGCTGTGCTCCGTGCACCAGGGCTGTGGGACTGGGCGAGGATATCCGGGCTGGAAGGTGGTGGGAGAGCCCGGAGACACGGGAATGCGGGCTACAACGCTGGATATAGGAGGTTCCTATATGAGGCAGGTAGAGCCGCCAGCTTCATGGACCCAAAAGAACAGATAGATGCCCTGAAAGACATAAGGCGGTTGGGGTTGGAGATGGTGGGAATATATCACTCCCACGTGGCAAGCCCCGCATATCCCTCTAAGAGGGACATAAAACTGGCTTTTTATCCGGAGGTCTCGTACGTCATAGTTTCCCTAGGTGGTCACCATAGAGCTCAACGGCCGGGTCCTCGCCCGGGAGGAATTCGGCGACACATTCCTGAAAGATGGGGATGAAGTGGAATTGGTCTACTGCGGTTCCATAGACTTGTCCGGCCCGGTATGGCGGAGGTCTTAGGGAAACTCGAGTCGTACAATCCCGGAGGGAGCGTCAAGGACCGGATCTGTCTTTCGATGATCGATGACGCCGAGAGGAAGGGATTATTGCGGGAAGGGGATACCATAATAGAGCCCACCAGCGGGAACACGGGAATCGGCCTGGCGATGGTGGCGGCGATGAGGGGGTACAGGTGTATCCTCGCGGGGTGGGGAGGTTTTCATGGCCCGCATTCGGATACCGGCGGGGGTAGTGACCCCCGAACAAGCACTGGCGGAATGTTCCTTGAGGTACGGCGACGGGATGCTGCACGTGACTACTCGTCAGGACATCCAGATACACGAAGTGCGGATCGAAGATGCGGAGGGTTCCAAGACATACGGATACGAGATCGCCGAGCAGCTAAGGAGCTGGAGGTTTTGGGATGGATAGACGGGGTGGACGCCAAGATCTATGCGGCCCAGGCTAAAGGGTGCTGTCCGGTGGTGGAGGCGATCAGGGATGGGAGGGAGATCATAAGGCCTCAGAGGCCGAACACCATAGTGAAATCCTTAGCCATAGGCAATCCCGCAGATGGAGTATACGCCGTGCGGACGGTGAAGGAGTCCGGAGGGACGGGGGAGACGGCCACGGACGAGGAGATCGTAGAAGCTATAAAGCTCCTAGCCTCCTGTGAGGGGACATTCATGGAGATGGCCGGAGGGGTCACCTTGGGGACCACGAAGAAGCTCATAGAGAAGGGGGTTATCCCCAGGGATGAGAGCATATTGGTGTGCATTACGGGCAACGGGCTGAAGACCCAGGAGCCCCTGATGGGGAAGATAGGGGAGTTCGTCAGGATTCCACCGAACATAGAGGCCTTCGAAAGGACGGTGTTGAAGGAGGGGGGAGATGATTAAGGTAAGGGTTCCCACACCCCTACAGCAGCTCACCGGGGGGAAGAAAGAAGTGGAACTGCCGGTCTGCGACATCAGCGTAAGGGAGCTGGTCGAGAAGCTGGAGGAGGCGTTCCCGGGGGTGCGGGAGCGTCTCTTGGACGAGGGGGGAACCATCAGGAGGTTCATTAACTTCTACGTGAACGACGAGGATATAAGGTTTTTGGAGGAGGAGAATACGCATTTGAGGGACGGGGATGTGGTGTCCATAGTGCCGGCCATCGCCGGAGGGGAGACCGATGCAGCTCAGAGAAGACCAAATTGAGAGGTATTCCCGCCAGATCATCCTTCCGGACGTGGGAGGGGAGGGTCAAGAGAAGTTATTGAACGCCCAGGTCTTAGTTGTAGGCGCCGGGGGGCTCGGCTCACCGGTGGCCCTGTACTTAGCCAGCGCCGGCGTGGGGACCATAGGGATCGTGGACTCAGACGAAGTGGAATTGAACAACCTCCAGAGGCAGATCCTGCACAGGACTAGTACGATAGGGATGCCCAAGGTCAAGTCCGCGCAGGAGACATTACACGCCCTGAACCCCGATGTCCGGGTGGTGCTCTATCCAGTGCGGATCACCTCCGAGAACGCCGAGGAGATCATCGGGGATTATGACATAGTGGTGGACGGATCGGATAACTTCCCCACGAGGTACCTGCTCAACGACGCCTGCTTCTTCCTCGGAAAACCTCTGTCACATGGAGCTATCCTAAGGTTCGACGGGCAGGTGTTCACGATGGTCCCGGGCCGGAGCCCCTGCTACCGGTGTCTGTTCCCCACGCCTCCGTCGCCGGGTGCGGTGCCCTCCTGCCGGGAGGCGGGGATCTTGGGGGCCGTCGCAGGGGTAATAGGGGCCCTGCAGGCCAACGAAGTGTTGAAGTTGATCTTGAGTGCCGGGACCCCGCTTTCGGGGAGGTTGTTGATCTTCGAGGGCCTGTCCTCTGAGTTCCGGACGGTGAAGATACCCAAAGACCCAAGGTGCCTGCTGTGCGGGGAGCATCCCACCGTAACAGAGCTGATCGATTACGAAGAATTCTGTGGATTACGGAGAAAGGAGGCTTAGATGGGGCGAAAGCTGGTGCATCTGATCTTCCCCCAGGAGCTCATCAAGGAGCCCGTGATCTACACTGTGGCCAAGAAGTTCGATGTGGTTCCGAACATACGCAGGGCCAATGTCACAGAGACCGTAGGCGAGGTTACCTTGGAGTTGAGCGGAGATGAGGAGAACTTGAAGCAGGCCGAGCAGTACTTAGAGAGCATAGGGGTGGAGGTGAAGCCCTTACCCAGGGATGTTATAGAATAAGTAAGCGTTCAGCTATCAGCCGTCGGCTTTCGGTATTTCAGGCCACCCGTTATTACTGTCGGTTCAGGCAATACAGCGGGTAAAGGGAATTTCTATCGATTAGAGTGATACTTGACAAAAGCCCTCTGAGGTGTTATATTGTCGACCCTCGGTGACTAT